>CARDEQ010000037.1:0-10311 GCA_948958005.1 uncultured Clostridia bacterium | reverse complement strand
AAAGAATTATTTCATACTCTCCATCATAGCAAGCTTCAAAGCTATATCCTCCAAGTTTTAATATATCACAAATTAGCTTAGAAATATTTTCCTCATCTTCAACTATTAAAATTTTTTTCATGACTTTTTATTTCCTCTTTATTTATCAATTGAATAAACTTTTTCACATTTCATTTTTCCTCTAAACACTTTTCTATCGGATATTTCTTTTTTGTTTTTTCTAACTTATTTAATATTATCTCCTCAGGTTTTACTCCTAGTGCTATTGACATTTGTATACAGTATGTAAATACATCTGCCAATTCATCATATACCTCCTGCTTGTTATAATTTTCGCTTCTCCACTGAAAGCATTCTAATAACTCTGCTGCCTCAATTGAAATAGATTTTGCTAAATTTTCTGGTGTGTGATATTTACCCCATTTTCTTTCTTCATTAAATTTCTTTAATTCTTCTATTAATTTTTCCATAATTATATTTCCTCTTTTATATACCTATATATTTCTCCCCAATTATATAAAGTCTTAATATATTTATCATCTTCTAAATCATATGATGGCGCATCCTTTAAATATATTACCTTTATTTTTTCATTTGCAATTCTTTCACAGTTTCTATTAAAATCATCAATCATAAGGTCAATCTTCTCAGCCTTACACACCTCCGCTTTATTTTCTACTGCCCAATAATATTTATCGAATATGTCCATTTTTTCTTTTTTTAGTCTCTCCTTTGTTATAGGAATCATTGCTTTGTTTAAACCTCCTCTTGCTGTTATTACAATCAATTCATTTCCATCTTCTTTTAATCTCTTCAAAATCATTTCAGCTCCTGGTATATAATTTGCGTCTGTTACAATCTTATTATGATATTTTTTTAAAAAGCTTTCTACTTCAGCTTCCGACCAGTCAAATCTCTCTTGAAAATTCAAGGCATGATTATTTCTTTTACTATTTTGCTTTAATTCTAACATATCATATAATTCCGAATATACTCTAAATTCCTTCTCTGTATCAAATACCACTCCATCTAAATCCACTCCAATTCTCATATTTTATATTCTCCTATATCTTTTATTTTTATTATAAATTTTATCATACAGTTGCTATTTCTTCAAGTTCCAAATAAAATTTCATTTTTCACTTGATATTTACAAACATTAGTTTTATAATGTTAATATATTATTTCATTTGGAGTTGATATTCATGTTTATATTTACTTTCTTAGATGGCTTAGTCTCAAATTTCAGGGCAACGTCTTTTCAGAAAATCTTATTTAAAAAGATAAATGTTGGGGATTTAGTTTGGTCCAAAATGCCACTTGGTAAAAAGGAATTAAAAAATATAGAAAAATCCCATTGTGTTAGACCTTACTTAGTAGTTTCAAAAGATAAATATAATATTTGGGGTTATGCCTCATCATCTTCTTCTAGACAAAATAAAGGTTTTAATAATTATGAGGAATATTGTATTCCCAAAACTAGATACAAGCAAAATAAAAATAGCTGGCTTTCTCTAATTACTCTATACAAAATTCCTATATATAATATACGCTCAAAACATCAGACTCTATCTGAGTTTGATTTAAAAAATATCCAAAAAAGATTAAAACTATGCAATAATAGAAAAATAGATTTATCCTTAGATAATTATTTTGCAGTGGGGGATGTTGTAAACTCCGATAGTCAATTATTTTATGTATATTCAGCTGATAATGTCTTTCTCTACACCTTCTCAATTTTTAAACACTCTTCTTCTAACAAAAATTTTACCAAAATAATCGTTAATCATAAAACTTATTATGCTAATTTTAAAAACTTTCATTATTTTAAAAGGATTGAAAAGCTTTACATAGAAAATATTTCATATAGAAATGAAATAAACACAATAGCAAACCAACTTAAACAATTTAAATACGAAAATCGCAAGCTTTATAGTACAAAAACTTGAAGGAAATGAGGTCTTTATTTATGAACGCTGAAAATTATTTAAAAAAATATTTTGGTTATTCTTCCTTTAGAGATGGTCAAAAGGACATTATAACCCATATCTAGATAAACAAGATTGTCTTGGAATAATGCCAACTGGTGCTGGAAAATCTATCTGCTATCAAATTCCTGCACTTATGTTTTCTGGTATTTCAATTGTAATTTCTCCTTTAATCTCACTTATGAAGGACCAAGTAGACTCTTTAAACAGTATGCGGTATTCCCTCAACATATCTTAATAGTTCACTTTCTGATATTGATTATGCACAAACTATTCAAAACATTTTACACGATATATATAAAATTATTTATGTTGCTCCAGAAAGATTTTTATCAGATAGTTTTATTAGTATGCTTAATTCACTAAATATTGATATGATTGCAATTGATGAAGCACATTGCGTTTCACAATGGGGACACGACTTTAGACCCAGCTATTGTAATATTGCAAAAGTCATTAACAGTTTAAATCCTAGACCTGTTATTACGGCTTTTACAGCAACTGCAACTCAAATTGTAAAAAATGATATTATTAATCTGTTAGATTTAAAAAATCCCTTTCTACTCACTACTGGATTTAATAGAAAAAATCTATATTTTTCTGTTGAATCCCCTAATAAAAAGCTAGACTTCATTTTAGATTTCTTAGAAAAACATAAAACTCAATCTGGAATTATATATTGCTCTACAAGAAAATCTGTTGATACTTTACATACTTCTCTTTCTAAAAAGGGGCTTTCAGTTTGTAAATATCATGGTGGAATGAGCGAAAAAGAACGCTCTATAACTCAGGAGGATTTTGTTTATGATAGATGTGAAATTATAATTGCAACAAACGCTTTTGGTATGGGAATTGATAAATCTAATGTGAGATTTGTTATTCACTATAATATGCCTAGTGACTTAGAAAGCTATTATCAAGAAGCTGGACGTGCTGGGCGTGATGGGGATATATCTGAATGTGTAGTTCTCTTTAGCAGATCTGATATTATAACAAATAAGTTTTTAATAGAAAATTCCACTCAAGATGAAAATTCTAAAACTAGGTATGATAAGCTTAATGATATTGTAGATTACTGCAATACTAGCAAATGTCTTAGAAAATACATTTTAGAATATTTCGGCGAAGTTCCTAGCTTCACAGAATGTAATTACTGTTCTAATTGTAATTCCTCTACTGAAATTACTGATATCACAACAGATAGCAAAAAAATATTATCTTGCATAAAAAGAATGAATGAACATTTTGGTGCAAGTTTAGTTTCTGATGTCCTAAAAGGAGCAAATTCTGCAAAAATAAAATCCCTTGGCTTTGATAATTTGTCTACTTATGGAATTATGAAGGATTATAGCAAAGAAACCATTCGTGATTTAATTTCCTTTTTAATAGCTGAAGGATATATTAAAAGTATTGGGAGTAAATATCCTATCCTTACCTTATCTCCATCTGCAAATAGTATTTTATTTGAAAATAAAGCTGTATTTATAAAAAAGAAAATTAGTAAAGATATTAAGGCTGATAAAGCTAATAAATCTTCTGTTTCTAATTTAGAATATAATTCTGAATTATTTGAAATCTTAAGAAGTCTTAGAAAAGAAATTGCAAATCAAAATGGTATTCCTCCATTTGTGGTTTTTGCAGATACCTCATTAAAACAAATGTCAGCTCTCTTCCCTACTACTGAACAAGCATTTCTTAATATAAGTGGTGTTGGTTATACAAAACTTAAAATGTATGGAAAAACCTTTCTAGATGAAATTTCTAAGTTTACTGCAGCTCATAATATAGCAATTTAGAAAATTGATTAGGTTATTGCTACTAAATTCTCATAATAAATCAGACTTTTATGTTTGAGAAAATTTATATTATTTACATACTTTCTTAAAAAATTAAAACAGAAAAAGCAAAACAAATTATCTATTTTGATTTTTCTGTTCTAATTTATTAAAAACTTATTTATATATTTTCTTTATTCTTTGTATCGCACTTTTTTCTAATCTTGACACTTGAGCTTGAGAAATACCAATCTCGTCTGCTACCTCCATTTGTGTTCTACCATCAAAAAATCTCTTTGTAATAATATATTTTTCCCTTTTATTTAGCCTTCTCATAGCTTCTGCAATCGTCAAATTCTCTGCCCATTTTTCGTCTGTATTCTTACTATCACTTACTTGATCCATCACAAATATACTCTCCGTTCCGTCTTTATAAACTGGCTCTTGAAGTGATATAGGATCTTGTATAGCATCAAAGCTCAAAGCAACTTCTTCCCTTTCAATTCCAAGATTTTTTGCAATGTCGTCAATTGATGGCTCTTTTCCGTTCTCCTTGGTAAGCTTCTCCTTCATTTGCATAGCTTTATATGCCAAATCTCTAACAGAACGACTTACACGAATCGGATTATTATCTCTTAAATGTCTTCTGACCTCCCCAATAATCATAGGTACAGCATATGTTGAGAATTGTACATTTAGTGTAGTATCGAAGTTATCTATCGCTTTTATTAATCCTATACAACCGTACCTGAAATAAATCATCAGAGCTTTCTCCTCTGCCTCCAAACCTTTGTATTACACTTAAAACTAATCTCAAATTTCCATTTATAAATTCTTCTCTTGCACTTTCGTCGCCCGTCTTTATCCTTTTAAATAGTTCGTTTTTTTCTTCATTTGATAGTACAGGTAATTTTGATGTGTTTACGCCACATATTTCAACCTTTTTTATCAAATAAAAAACCTCCTTTGGAAATAATCTCTTGTTATTTTAATTATTTCCAAAAGAAGGCTTTTTTATGCAAAAATAAGACTTGCACCTATATTCTTAATTAAACTCATATATGTTCATTACAATCTACTATGGTAAAATAATAATTTAACTGTTATATATATTTACTATATTATTTATAGCATATGATATATAATTTTCCAATCGGTGATTGGAAAATATTTTATTCTTCAAATTCGATTATACCTAAATCTATAAATGATATTAATAGTAAACTTAACATATACTGATTATCATGTAACTGTTCATACTCATATATTTCATTGTTAAACTCTCGTGTATCATCTATTTCTATTTTATTTATTCTAATTTTTTCTAAAGATTTAATTAACTCCATAAATGAATTATTTAATGTTTGTATTGACATATTACTATAATTATATCCTTTAGAACCAATATATTCTTTTATAGTTTGATTTTTAAAATTACATCTTTCACTAGCTTTGAACATATCTGATTCAAAATTTGATATTATAAAGCTTTCTATTGAAGGATAACTCAATAATAGCATCCCTCCAATACTATCAAATTTGTTGTTTGCTCCTGGTTCCCTTGAATTAGTATAGTTTTCTATCAACCCACTTATATATGGTTTATCCTCTTTTCTATCACAGTCAAATATGTAATATATTGGAATATCTTCATAATTAAACTCATCTTCATATTCCTTTAATATGTCTACTTGTTTATTCACAAACTGTGTATCAGTCATAGTTCTAATGTTACTTTCTTTTGAATTACAAATAAAAACTTTAGAATTTTTATTTGTTCCACTCACATACTTTATTCTTTGTTTTCCTCTTCTATCTACTGAAACTACCTTTTCATAATTTAATATGCTTTTAAATATATGTCCCAGCAATTTTATCTCTGTTTTTTCTCCTTCAACAATATATAATACACTTCCTATATTCTTATTTATATTAAATTTAAATTTCTTACTTAGTATTTGGTATTCCATTAAACACTCCACTTAAATACATTTTTTCTAAATTTTGAGCTTCCCTTGGTTTTTCATCAGAAACTCGGTTAATCTTACTCCCCTTACCATTAATAAAATCTACTGTATATATTTGGTCTGGTCTTAATAGTGTATTTGTTAATAAATTTGTTGAATGAGAAACAATAAATAATTGTGATTTTTTTGAATTTTTCATAAAATACTTTATAGTTTTTTCTTCTAATGTATTATGCCATCCACTACTAAATTCATCTATTATTACCATAGAATTTTTTTGCATTGCTTCTATTATCGCTGGCAAATTATTAATTAAAACTTTATTCCCCGCTGACTCTGCACCTAAAGGCATTCCAAATTCCATATTTCTCCTAATTAAAAATGCCTCTTTACCATTATCAGGTGTTTTAAATGAAACTTTCCCATTTGTATATTCATTAGTATATTTTACATATTGATTATAACCTATTTCATCCAAAAACTTATTAATTTCTTCTGTCCCATTATTTTCAAAGTAATCTTGATATATTCCTCTAGAAAAACTATTCGCAACTTTATAAATCATTTTTTGTTCTTGGTCAATATATACTGAATTTTCTAAAAATTCGTACCATAATTTTAAATTTTGACTATCAATAAATTTTGTATCAAAATAAATTTTTCTTATGGCTGATTGATTTACTTGTAAATTATTTAATTGTACTTTTTTTTCATTTCCATCTATATATTCTGCATTTGTTCTCATTCTGTCCAATACAACTTTATTGTCTTCTAATAATCTTTCTCTAAAAATTTCTTTTTCATTAAATTGTAATTCATATTTTATTACTATATTATTTATTAAAAACTCATACTCAACTTTTGCTTGTTGATTACTTTCTTTAAAAAAACATACATATTCACCCAAGAGAATATTGTTTTGCCAAACTAAAAATTGAAGTAAAAATCTTATTGCATGTAAAATTGTTGATTTTCCAGTTGCATTTCCTCCTACGAATAACGCTCCCTTTAGAATATCATTTTCTGTTTTATTAGTATTACTCAAAATTTCATATCCAGTAGCTTTTAAATCTATCTCTGCTTTTTCCATAAATGATTTAAAATTTTCTATATATAACTTAGTTAACATTGTATTCTCTCCTTTTATTTAATTTTAACATATATTTTAATTATATGCAATTTTTTTACACTATTTTACTAAATTTATGTAATTTTTTTACTTTTTAATATTAACCTAAAGAGAATGATTTATAAAATTTATAAATCATTGCTATTTTGAAGTATTCGATTTTCCTTATATATCAATAGTTTTACTGTTTATATATGTACTACTTCAACTAACGTATTATCATAGGTACTGCATAAGTTGAGAATTGTACATTTAGCGTTATATCAAAGTTATCTATTGCTTTAATAAGTCCAATACATCCAACTTGGAATAAATCATCTGAACTTTCTCCGCCTTCCTCCAAACCTTTGTATAACACTTAATACTAATCTTAAATTTCCGATTTATAAATTCTTCTCTTGCACTTTCGTCGCCCATCTTTATCCTTTTAAATAGTTCATTTTTTTCTTCATTTGATAGTACAGGTAATTTTGATGTGTTTACGCCACATATTTCCACCTTTTTTATCAAATAAAAAACCTCCTTTAGAAATAATGTATGTTATTTTCATTATTTCCAAAATGAGGTTTTTTTATGCTTTTTTTAAATATATCAATGTTATTCCCTTATTAAATGGAACCACCTTCTTTTCTATTCTCTTGTGTTTAAAGTCTTTTCTTACCATGTTAAGTATAGCTTGTCCCTTTCTATATCCATGCACTACTACAATCTCTTTTATTTTATACTCTGCTGTTTCAATTGCTCTTTCTAAATAAAACCTTGCTTCATCCTCTTGCATATCGTGTAAGTCTAATATAATTCTCTCATCGTCTGTTATAAACATATCCTCTTCCATCTTACCCTCCAAAACTTAAATAGCAAAAGTAGAGGTACATCTAGTTCCTCTACTTTTTTTATTTTTATTTTATCTTTTTAGAAATAGAATATTGAAAGAGCAACTGCAAGGACTGCAAACAAAACACCTAATGTGATTGTCCATCTTTTCATTCTTCCTTCCTTTGTTCTTCCCTTATTTTGATTATAGAAGTTGTTAGTACTTGAACCTGTTATTGTACTTGTAACTCCTGTGCTTTCTTTAGATTGAATCAATGTAACTATAATTAATGCAACAGTTACTAGCCCATATATAACTAATAATATATTTTTAATGATTTCCATGTTATTCTATCCTTTCATAATTCTAAAATACGAGTTGTAGACAATTTTATCATACTTATTTCATAATTGCAATAGTTTTAATTCATTCTTTCTAGTTTATGATATATTTTTTTACCCTTTTTCAAAATTGCATACCCCTTTTCAAAGTCACTTTCAGAAAGTTTATAACTTGTATGTGTTATTTTCTCGTCATTTAATGCTATGCCACCTTGTTCTATTAATGTTTTAGCTTGACCCTTTGATGGTGCAATTTTTGTCATAACTATTGCATCTACTAGCAATACATCTATACTCTCAAGTTCAGTTTTAGGCATATTATCGAGATTTCCCTGCCCTTCAAATAAAGCTTTTGCCGCATCTTCTGCCTTAATAGCTTCTTCCTCTCCATGAATTAATTTAGTTATCTCAAAAGCAGCAGTTTTTTTTGCTTCATTAATATTTTCATCTTTTAAGTTTGACAATCGGTCTACTTCTTCATTTGGCAAGAAGGTCAAAATTTGCAATATCTTTCTAACCTCTGTGTCACCAATATTTCTCCAATATTGATAAAATTCATAAGGGGAAGTTCTTTCTGGATTTAGCCAAAGTGCACCTTTTTCTGTTTTTCCCATTTTCTTTCCTTCTGCAGTTGTAAGTAACTTAAAAGTTAATCCAAAACTATCTGATGCACCTACCTTTCTAATGAGCTCTACTCCTCCAATTATATTAGACCATTGATCATTTCCACCAATTTGTATTTTGCAATTATACTTATCATGCAAATATAAAAAATCATAACTTTGCATAAGCATATATCCCATTTCAAAAAAAGTAAGACCTGTATCCAATCTTGCTTTATAACATTCTGCTGCTAGCATTCTATTTACAGTAAATTGCGTTCCTATGTCTCTCATAAAATCTATGTAATTTAAATTAAGTAGCCAATCAGAATTATTAACAATAATTGCTGCATTTTCTCCCTCAAATGAAATAAATCTCTCTGCTTGTTTTTTTATACATGCAACATTATTATCAATAGTCTCCCTAGTCATCATTTTTCTCATATCAGTTTTGCCTGATGGGTCTCCAATACTTGCTGTACCTCCACCCATCAAAATTATTGGTCTATGTCCTGCTTTTTGAAGTCTTGATGCAACCATCAAGGCAACAAAGTGCCCAATATGAAGGCTGTCTGCTGTTGGATCTATACCTATATAAAAACTAACACTCTCTTTTTTCAAAAGTTCTCTAATTTCTTTTTCATGTGTTAATTGCTCTATATATCCTCTATCTTCAAGTTCCTTTAATATATCTGTCATATTCTCCCCTTCCTTTTGCTTTACTTATTTTTGTTATTATATCATTTGCTGAAATATTTGTAAAGTATTATTTAAGTTTGAAACTCAACAATTTAAGGCATATATTATAATATTTCTTTCTTTTACTTCTGGTAAAATATACTAAAATTCCCCAGACTATTATATAAAATGTCTGAGAAATTTCATAATTCTCTTCTGTTATTTAATTTATTAAAAATTCTCGTATTCCAGAAGAATATGGAGCTATGTCATATTGTTGAAAGTAAATTACTATTCCTTTTTGCGTTAAATAATAACTCCTAGGATTAAAAGTATCAAGTACCAAATTACAAGTATTTTCAAAATATATTTCTGAGTCATTAGCTATTTGTTCATTTATTTCTTTTAATATATTTATCATAAAATATGGATTATTAGGAAAAAAGTCTTCTAATGGTATCATACAATTTTGATATAAATTCCAGTTTTGAGAAGTCCTTATAGTATTCCCATGTGCTCCACCTGTAAATGTATATTCGTCAATATATAAACTTACAAAATCATACATATTATATGTTACTTTAAAATTTCTATATACCTCATAAACCATTATTGGATATCCATTCTCTTTGTTGAACTTATAAGACTCTACTGCACTTTGATATAACTCATTTTCACTCCTATTTTTTAATTCTAGTGCCAATTCTTTATTATAATTATTAAAAACTATATTATTCATAATGCTTGGATACTCTATATGGTATTTCAATACAAGAGTATTTTCATAGAAAAGTTCTTTTTCAAGTATATTATTGTTAATATAAATCATAAAACCACCCAAATATATTTTATGATTTATCAAAGCTTATGGTTATTTAATAAAAAATTCAGAAAATATAGGTTTAAAATAGATATGTCACAGAAAATTGAAAAATAAATATTGAAAGAGAGTACCAAAAATGATATTGTTTAAATAACCACAAATAAACGTATCGGAGGTACTCTCTATGAGTAATA
>CARDEQ010000036.1:2306-10385 GCA_948958005.1 uncultured Clostridia bacterium | reverse complement strand
TTATATCTGGAATATGCAAAGCTATATTGCTATTAGGTAGGATTTTATTTAAAGAAAATGTAACAGAGGATTGTATTGTAACAGTTGTAGACAAAGATGGATTTATGGTAGATACAGAAACAGCGAAACAAGAATTTAGGCAAGATATAGCACAGGGAATTAGGCAACCTTGGGAATACAGGGTTAAGTTCTTAGGAGAAGATGAAGCAACAGCAAAAGCAATGATAAAAGATGAAGAAATAGAAAATATAGAAGAATAGAGGTGTTATGAATGATAACGCCTGAATATTTGAATTTAATTGAGTTTAATGATGTTGTAAGTATATACAATAAATTAAATATAGAAATAATTGCAGATATAATTAAAAGAGTTTCTCAAATGCAAGATATAACAGAAACAACAAAAAAACAACTAGAAATATTGAAACAAACAAATGGTATAGAGATATTTAATGAAACATTAGAAAAAACATCTATGCTGACAGCAGAAACAAAAAAAGCATTAAAAGATATATTTAATGATATGGTAATAGAAGATATACAAGGATATAAAGAATTATATCAATATAAAAATAAACCATTTAAGTTAAGTGACACACAATATAAAATATTAAATCAAGGTTTAAAGGAAACAAATAGAACATTAAAAAATTTTACTAGTACATTAGCATTTCAAAGTAAACAAGCTTATATAGAAACTGTTGATACAGCATATATGAAAACTGTGAGTGGAGCTTTTGATTATGCAACAGCGATAAAAAGTGCATGTCAGGAGTTAGCAAACAAGGGAATAACTTTAAAAGATAAGTTAGGAAGAAATGTACAACTAGAAGTAGTAGTAAGAAGAAATGTTTTAAGTGGAATACAAAAAACAGCAAATAATATAAATAGAGATATAGAAGAACATTTAGGGTGTGATGGTTATGAAGTAACAGCACACATAGGAGCTAGACCAACACACGCAGAAGCCCAAGGAAAACAATATGCTATAAATCATAATACAAAGATTAGTAAACAATATCCCTTATGGTCAGATGTTTCAAGTTTATGGGAAGAATACAATTGTAGACATACATATTTTGGTATTATATTAGGAGTTTCAGAACCAGTATATAAAAAAGAAGAATTCGAAAAATTAAACAATGCAACTGTAACTTTAAATGGTAAACAAGTACCATATTATGAGGCAACACAAAAACAAAGACAGCTTGAAAATGAAATAAGAAAACAAAAAAGAGCATTACAAACATTGGAAAAAGCAGGACAAGATGTGATGATACAAAAAAGTCAGTTGGCACAGTTACAGAAGAAGTATAAAGATTTTTGTAAAGATACTGGCTTAGAAAAAGATTATTCAAGGATACGAGTTGCAAAAGTAAAAAATGCAATAGTAAATAATGAAATGAAATATAAAGATATAACTAGTGATTTTCCTAAAGTTCAGAAGTATAAAGTTAATGAACAGAAATATTATAAAGATGAAAAAGGAAATAAATATAATGTAGATGGTAAATATGTAATAATGGAGCCTACAAAAAGGGAAAAAGAAGTCGCTAATATATTAGGAAAAATTTATGGTGGACAAGTTAATATAATACCAAGAGTAAACAAGCCATTAAACATAAAGACACCAGATTATATTATTAATGACGAAAAATTTGATTTAAAAGAAATTAAAGGTAAAGGAAAATATGTAATAGAAGGTAATTTAAGGAAGAAAAAAGATCAAGCAAATAATTTTATAATAGATTTAACAAATACTAAAATAGATTTTAAGGAAGTTGTAAGACAAATAGAAAGTATTTATATTTCAAAAAGATATTTGTGGATAGATAAGATAATTATAGTAAAAGAAAATGGAGTAATTAGAATATACCAGAGAAAATAAATCAAAGCCAACTGCGAACCAAAATATGGGGTTCTCAATTGACTTTGATTAATAATATTATTAATTTAATTATACAGTAAATTAATAATATTATCAATAGTCTATGCAAAAAAAGCTTAAATTAGTCATTAAATTTTTAAAATATATGGAAGCTGACGAGCTTCTTTTTTAATGCCTTTTTTCAATTAGGCATAAAAGAAATTGAGTGGTTGGGCATACGACGTTAAAAATAGCAAATATTGTCAAATTCAGGGAAGAGAAACCCGTAGAAAATCGTAGGAGGAGAAATATTATGAAAAGAAGTTTTTTAGAAGGATTATTCAAGGATTTAGAAGCGGAGGATAGTGTTAAGAAGAATATCATTGAAAGTATTATGACTGAAAATGGTAATGATATTAATGCTGAGAAGACTAAAACTTTAACAGTTCAAAATGATTTAAAAGTAAAAGAAGGTTTAATCGAAGAATTGAATACAAAAATAAAAGAAGTAGGTTCTGTCGATATAGAAGAAATCAAAAGAGTTGCTAAAGAGGAAGGATTTGCCGAAGGTTCTAAAGAAGTGGAAGACTTTAAGAAAACAAATGCTTTAAGAAGTTCTATAAAAGGAGCTAAAGATTTTGATTTAGTTTATAGCAAGCTAAACAAAGAAAAAATTAAATATGAAAAAAATGAAGAAGGAGAATACATTGTATCTGGAATTGATGAACAAATTAAAGATGTCAAAGAAAAGTATTCTTTTTTGTTTGAAGATGAAGATAATGGAGCTGAAAATAGTGAAATTATTTTAGGTGGAGAACATAGAAATCCATCGCAAAATGATAGCTTGAAACAATTAGAGGAAGCTATGGGAATTAAAGATTAGAAAGGAAAGATGAAAAATGAACTCAATTGAATTATTTAAAAAGAATGCACCAGAGTTATTAGACAAAATATACAAAGCAGAATCAACAACAAGTGATTTTGATATTAATGGAGCTTTAGTACAAGCAGGAAAAAATGCTAATGAAATTATAGTACCAGTATTAGAAATGGATGGATTAGGAGATTTTGACAGAAATAGTGGATATATTGATGGAGATGTATCTTTAACAAATGAAACAAAGAAATTTAATTATGAGAGAGGTAGAAAGTTAAAAACAGATGTCATTGATAATGAGGAGACAGGTGGTGTTATTTTAGGGAATTTGTCTGCTGAGTTTTTAAGAACAAAGGTTATACCAGAAGTAGACGCTGTAAGATATGCAACTTATGCTGCTATTCCTGGAATATCAAAAGTAGAAGCAGGAGTTTCATATACTAATGCAGATGAAGTATATAAAGCGATTGCAGATGCTTGGGATAAAATGACAGATGATGAGGTACCAGAAGAAAATAGATATTTAAGAATTACATCTACTTTATTAGGTATGATAAGAGATATGGATACTTATAAATCAAAAGAATTATTAAGTAAGTTTGCAGGAATAAAAGTAGTTCCTCAATCAAGATTTCAAACTGTAATTGAATTATTGAGTGGTAAAGATACAGATGGAGAAAGAAAAGGTGGTTTTAAGGCTGGTACTGAATCAAAAGATATTAATTTTATGATTATACATAAACCTGCATTATTACAATATACTAAACATAATAAAATGAAATTGTTTACTCCTGATCAGGATCAAGATGGAGACAATTATAAATGGTTATATAGATTATATGGTTTAAATGAATACTATAATAATAAAGTTGCTGGTATTTATTTATCTCATAAAGCTTAGGAGGTAATGCAATGTCTAAGAAAATAGGTATTGGCTTTTCATTTAAAGAAAAAAGTTTAGAGAAAGAGAATGAAGAGTTAAAGTCAGAAATAGTAAAATTAAAACAATTTAGTAAAAAGAAAGAGGCTAATAAAAAAGAAGAATAGGAGTTGATAAAATGGTATATGCAGACTATGAATATTATAAAAATAAATATTATGGAATATTACCAGAAGACTCATTTAATTCACTTATTTTAAAAGCAAGTAGAGAGATTGATAAAAATGTAAATGCTAAATTGACTGAAGCTATAATTGATAATTTGTCAGAGGAAGCACAAGAACAGTTGAAATATACTGCTTGTGCTTTAATTGATTTAATCTATGATAGAGATAATAGTAATAAGAGTAAAGTTAGTTCTATTTCGATTGATGGAGTAAGTAAGACTTTTAAAAATATATCTTTGCAAGATTATACAAGTAATAAGAAAGATATTATTAGTTGTTTGCCAGATGAATTAACAAAATATTTGTAGGAGGTGTGTTATGTCAGATTTTCCAATGCAGAAAATAACAATATACCATAAAAATAAGCAAAATATTTATGAAAGATATGAAAAAGAAGCAAGTGTGAGAAACACTTCAATGTTAAATCATAATAAAAATGGTTTAAGTAGCAATGATAAAGTTATAATTAGAATTTTTGATGTAAAAGGATACAATAAAAGTATTCATATTGAAAACACATCATCTATACTAAATTATCCGCTAGATTGTTTTTTAGGGGAAACATGGAAGATTGCTAAAGGAGATATTATAGTTAATGGAGTTGTAAAAGATGAAATAGAAACAATACCAAATACAGAATTAAGTAAAAAATATGGTAAAGAAAATGTTTTTAAAGTAAATAGTATAAATGTGTTAATTTATGATGATAAAGACATAGAAGAGCTAAATCATGTGAAATTGGGGTGCATATAATGGCTTTTGTAATTAAAACGAAATCATTGCAAACTATTTATAAAAGTTTAGGCTTAGAAGATAGAGGAAAAGTTCAAGCATTTTTAGGTAAAACAACAGCTGATAATTTAAAGAAATATGTATCTTTTAACTCTGGAGTTCAAGAAGGAGCAACAAGGAGTATAGAAGGTGGAACAAAGGTTATTATTAACGTACCTTATGCAAGATTTCAAGCAGAGGGTAAAGTTATGATTGGAGTAAAAAGTCATAGCCCTTGGGCTAGAGCTGGAGAAAGAAAAATAGTTACAGATAAGAAATTAAAATATCATAATGACCGTTTAAGAGGAGCACATCCATTTGAAAGAATGAAGGCAGATAAAGGAAATAGTATATTACTTGAAACAGCAAAATATGCAAGGAGGTTTAGTTAATGGAAGAAGCAATAAACAAGTGGTTATTAGAATATGAACCAATTAAAGAAATAGCAGAAATGATACACACAGAGGAACTTCCAGATGAAACGGATACACTAGCTTTACAAAGAAGTGGAGTTGAGAGTTTACCATTAAAATATATTAATGAAAAAGGTTGGTATAGACAATATCAATATGTATTGCTATTAAAATCAAATAGTGAATGTGATTTACAAAGGTTAGATAATCTTGATTGGTTGGATGATTTAAGTAATTGGATACATCAAAAGAATGTTTCTAGGGATTATCCAATATTAAAAGATATGAAAGTAAAAAAAGTAAGCTGTGCTAATGCGATAACTTATGAAACAAGTGAAGATGGTTTGATGAGTACATATTATTTACAGCTTTATTTTGATATAAAAGGAGGAATTTAAAAATGGCAGATAATGCAGAAGTTTTAAAAGATATAATGGAGTATGATGAGGCACATTATTTTGGGATAAATAGTGAGATTGTTCTTGGTGGAGTTATTACAGAGATGACAGAAAGTGCAAATCCTACTGAGAGTGAAAAACAATATATTCATCAAAAGTCAAAAGTAACAAAGGTGACAGGTTTTGCAAATGAATTTCCAATAACTATGGATATGGTTAAGGGGGATAAGGTTTTTGAGTATATGTATAATTTATTTTATGAAAGAAAAGTTGGTTCTGATTTAGATATAGATCATTATATTGTAAATTTATGGGAACCAGTAGCAGAACAAGAAAATACATATAAGGCAAGAAAGATATTACAAACATGTTCAATAACAGAGTGTAATGGTGCTGCTGGAGAACAGAAGCAAATAACAGGTTCTTTAAAAGGTGGGGACTTTGTTTATGGTACTTTTAATGTTAGTACAAAGACATTTACAGAGAATGCGTAGATATAAAAGGTAGTTATTAAAGGAGAACAGAAATAATGGAAAATAAAAGATTAAGTTTTGGATATGAGGATACAGATAGAAAGATAGAAATAGAGTTATATGGATTAGTATTTGAGATTAATAAAGATAGAATTTTAAATAAGGATATAGAAAAGATAAATGAAAATGATGAAGAAGCTATTGAAAAAGAGATTGAGGATATTATAGGTAGTGGATCAGTTGAGAAGATTAATAATAAGAGAGTAAGTGATGGTTATAATAAGATGACATTAGATGTGGAGATAGCAGTTTTGACTTGTATTTATAAAACATATATAACTGCTACATCTGGAACAATGGTAGATGAGATTATAGAAACAAATAGAAATATGGAAAATAGAGTTAAAGATTTAGGGAATGTGAATAGAGTAGAAAGAAGAAGTTATAATAGAAATCAGTATAGAGGAAATAGAAGAAATTACAGGAGATACTAATATGGTTATGTTTAATAGGCTACCTTATTTTGTAAGATTGCAGGGAATAAAATATATAATAAATGTAGACTTTAGAGATATGATTTCTTTTGAAAATAAGTTGCAGGATAGGAGTGTTGATAATTCAAAAAAGATTGAGTATGGATTAAGACATTTTTATCCTGCCTTTTTTTATGAAGAAAATTATTTAAAATTATTACAACAGCCAAAATTGTATAAGAAAGCTTGCGAAAAGTTGATATGGTTTTATAAATGTGGTAGAGAAGATTATCATAAAACAAGTAGAAATAGTAAAGGCAATAACAAACAAATTTATAGTTATGAACATGATGATGAATATATTTATGGGGCATTTTATGAACAATATGGTATAGATTTAGCTTATGAAAGTGTGCATTGGTGGAAGTTTAAAGCGTTATTGAAATCATTAAAAGAAGATACAGAGTTTGTAAAGATACAAGGATATAGAGCTTATGAAGGGAAAGATGAGAATATGAAAAATTTGAGGGATTATTGGGAATTGCCTAAGTCAGTCACAGAACAGGAGAGATTGGATAAGATATATGATTTGCTAAAATAATTAATAGCTTGACAAATTTCGACAACATTTGACATAAAATGATGCTATAATTTATATAGGGTTGTATATAACAGAGAAGTATCTTGAATAAATTAATAGGAGGTACTTTTATGGAAAATGAAAAGAAGTTGTATCAAAAATGGTGGTTTTGGATAGTTTTATTAATAATTATTATTGCGATAGGTATTATAATAATAGTTCAAGAAGCTTTTAGTTTTTTAAAAACGACTGATTTAGAAAAGGAAGTTAAAGAAATATGTAAAGATGCAACATTATATTCATCTATTACATCAAATACTTTATTTCTGGAATTGCATAATTTTGAAACAGATTATAATATGTCACAACTTGTAAAAATAAATGAATTAATAAAGACAAAAATAGAAAATGGGGAATTAATAGGATATAATAAATTAATAACAATGAGCTATATAAATAGCAATGGAAAGAATGAAGTTTTAATATCAAGGACAGAAGATGATTTAAATAGCTTTGAATTAAAGAGTGAATTAAGATATATAGATTTTGAAGAATATAATAATGTATGTAGCAAATTAAATGAAGTAATGGATAGTTATACTGGACTTTTCGAAAGTACATTTTAATAAAACATAAAACACTTACAATAGTAGGTGTTTTTATTTTGTCTACATTTTAGAAAGGAAATAATATGGCAGTAGCAGGAAGTTTAACATATGATACAAAAATAGATAAAGACGGTTTTAATAAAGGTCTTAAAGAGATAGAAAATAGCACTAAAAATTCAGGTACAAAAATAAAAGATATAGTAACAGCATTAGGAATAGATAAAATTGTATCAACAACGATGAATACATTAAAGAGTAGTATTTCTAGTGCTATGGGAAGAATTGATACAATGGATCAATTTACTAGGGTTATGACAGTTATGACTGGTTCAACTGAAAAAGCAGATGAAGCATTAGAGAGTATAAAAAATACAGTGACAGGGACAGCATATGGATTGGATATAGCTTCTAAATCAACACAGAAATTTGTAACAAGTGGCATGAAAATTGATAAATCAACAAAGCAAATACAAACATGGGCTGATGCAGTTGCGTTTTATGGAGATGGAACA
>CARDEQ010000036.1:0-2296 GCA_948958005.1 uncultured Clostridia bacterium | reverse complement strand
CAAATGCTACTTTTGAAGGAGTAACAGATGCTTTATCTAAAATGGTAGCTAAAGGAAAGGTTGAGATGGATCAATTGAATAGATTGACAGATGCAGGAATACCCGCTGTACAGATTTATGCAGATAGTGTAGGAAAGAGTGTTACAGAAGTACAAGATGATTTGTCAAAAGGGAAAATTTCAACAGAACAATTTTTAGATGGTTTAGATAATGCGTTTAATAATGGAACAAATAAATTTGCATCTATAACAGGTGCTGCGAAAGAAGCTGGTTCTAGTTGGACAGCTACATTTGATAATTTTAAAGCTGCAATAACTAGAGGAATGACAAAAGTAATAGATGCGATTGATGAAGGATTAAAATCAGTAGGATTAAAAACGATGCGTGAAATGATTGCACAAGTTGGAAAACAGGCAGAAAAAGTAATGAACAAGATTACACCATTAATAAAAAATGGAATTAAAAAATTAAAAGATGTATATGACTGGATAAAAAGAAATAAAGATATGGTAAAGAATTTAATAATAGTAATGGGTTCTTTAACAGCTGGATATATTGCTTATCAAAAAGTTTTAGTTGCAATAAAAGCAATTCAAACGGTAAAAAATATAGTTTCAACTGCTTCTGCATTTTTAAGTCTTATTCCATCAATAAAGTCTGCTAAAGATGCAATGATGCTTTTAAATATGACATTTTCTGCTAATCCAGTTGGTTTAGTAGTTGCAGGAGTTGTAGCTTTAACGGGAGCTTTAGTTGCTTTTTCTTTAAAGCAGTCAGATGCACAAAAAGAAGCGAAAAAGTTTGCAGAAGAAATGGAGAACTCAAGAAAAGCATTTGAAGAATACAACGAAAATATAGATAAAAATACAAAAGCTGAATTAGCTCAAATAAATACAGTTGAAAGATTAAAAGATGAATTAAAACAATTAGTAGATGAAAACGGAAAAGTAAAAGAAGGATATGAAGGTAGAGTTGATTTTATATTAAATCAGCTAAATGAAGCATTAGGAACGGAGTATAAGAGAACTGGAGAACTAATAGACAAATATAAAGATTTACAAAAAGAGATAGATAATCTTATAATGAAGAAAAAAGCACAAATAAAAATAGAAGCAAGTGAAGAAAAATACAAGAATGCAATAAAGGAAGAAGAAAACGCAATAAATGATTTAAAAATAGCGACAGAAAAATTAGAAAAAGCAAAAGAAGAATATGGTATGACTTTAGATGAATTAAGAGAAAAAGCCCAAAACAGTATAGGAAAAGAAAAAGAAGAAATTGAAGATGTATTAAAGGGATATGATGAAGCAGTAAAAAGAGTTAAAGATAATACTGAAATTCAAAAGCAATATACAAATGATTATGCTTTATATATTCAGGGAAAATATGATGAGGTAGGGAAAAGTATAATAGGAAGTACTTCGGATTGGACAGGTGGTACATTAAGCACTTTAGTAGAGGGAATAAAAAATCAATCAAAAGAATTAGAAGAATGGAAATCTGTATATGAAGTAGCAGGGACAGAACTATCAAAGACACAAAAAGAGAATGCAGAAAAAAACTTGACAGAATTAGCACAAAATTTACATGATAGAACAAGAACTGTTGGAGAATTAGGTAGAGATGAATATGTTGCATGGAAAGCATTAGCAGAAGAAAATTATAGAGTATATTCAGAGCAATTAGGTAAAATGGATCCTACGTTAAGACAAAAAATTGAGAATTTAACTGGATATCTACAGGGCGATACATCACTTCCAGAAGGTATGGAAATGCTAGTAAAAAAAACAACCTCAACTTATGAAGAAAAAATGAAATTTCTTCTTTCTTCTACAGATAATAAATTAACTGATATAGAGGCTGAATTAAGAAATAATACAGGTATTCAAAATGAAGCGGGAATGATTGTAATGAGAGCTGGAAATGAAATAGAGAAGGATACAACGGTGAGTAGAGCTTCAAAAATACTTGCTGATAATGCTAATAGACAATTTAATGACAATGTTGATGGGAAAAAATGGGGAACAGATTTATCAGAAAATATATCAACAGGTATGACGTCAAAAAAATCTGAACAAAAAATAAAAGAATCATCTAAATCTGTAGCAGGTTGGATAAGAGCATTTTTAGGTCACTCTGTTCCAGAAACAGGACCATTGAAAGATGAGTTAACATATATGCCAGATATGATTGATTTAATGGCTCAAGGAATACGTAGCAACATGGGAAAACTGACAAACGAATTAGAAACAATGACAGAGATGATGTCTTATAAGATAAATACACCAGACATATC
>CARDEQ010000035.1:0-10583 GCA_948958005.1 uncultured Clostridia bacterium | reverse complement strand
TGATTGGGGAATAAAAGTAAAAAAAGACCAAAAACATGTTATATATGTATGGTTAGATGCCTTGATGAACTATATAACAGCACTTCGGATATGGAACCGAAAATGAGGATTTATTTAAGAAGTATTGGCCTGCAGATTTGCAGATTGTAGGAAAAGATATAATAAGGTTCCATGCAATATATTGGCCAATATTTCTAATGGCATTAGATTTGCCACTTCCTAAAAAAATATATGCTCATGGTTTTATTATGATGAAAGATGGAAAGATGTCTAAATCTAAGGGAAATGTTGTTTATCCTGAGATGCTTATAGAAAGATATGGACTAGATGCAACAAAATATTTCTTACTTAGAGAATTTTCATATGGACAAGATGCAGTATTTTCACCAGAAGGATTTGTAGAGAGATTTAATTTTGATTTATGTAATGATTTAGGAAATCTTTTAAATAGGACAATAGGTATGATAAATAAGTATTTTGGGGGTAAACTTCCAAAATATAATGGATGCATAAATGAAGCAGATAAAAATTTAGAAGCTGAGACTATTTCTATAATAAAAGAGATTGAAGAACAGTTTGAAAGTTATCATATAAATAATGCTTTAGAAGGAATATGGAAAATAATTTCAAGAACAAATAAATATATTGATGAAACTGCACCTTGGGTTTTAGTAAAAGAGGAGAAAATACAAGAGCTAGAGTCGGTAATGTATCATTTAGCAGAAAACTTAAGGAAGGTAGCAATAATGCTTAAACCAGTGATAGAAGAAACATCTAGTAAAATATTAGTTCAATTAGGCATAAATAATAAAGAGCTTAAAATTTGGGAAAGCTTAGAAAAATATGACTTACTTAATGAAGAAATTAGAGTAATTGAAAAGGGTGAGCCACTTTTTGTAAGATTAGACCTAGAATCGGAAATCGAAGCTATAAAAGAAGCAATGA
The DNA here is from genome assembly GCA_948958005.1 of uncultured Clostridia bacterium. Lineage (GTDB taxonomy): Bacteria > Bacillota > Clostridia > TANB77 > CAG-508 > JAAWPK01. Next base: position 9,638 of record CARDEQ010000035.1, on the reverse strand, counting down.
AAAGATAGTAAAAGTCGAAATAGTGAGAGAGGACGGTGTGTCAAAGGGGACGGGGCATTTTGACATAAAAAGCAAATTTAATATATTAATATAGATAATTTCTAGTTTTATGTCAAAATGCCCCGTCCCCTTTGACACACCGTCCTCTCTCTTTTCTTAAAAATGGAGGATTTTATGGGAAAATTGATTGTAATAGATGGAACTGATGGTAGTGGAAAAGAGACACAAATGGATATTTTGCAAGAGAATTTAAGAAAGCGTGGGATTGAATTTAAAAAGATTGGATTTCCCAATTATGCATCACCTTCCTCTAGTTTAGTTAAGATGTATTTAAGTGGAGAGTTTGGAAAAGCTGCTCGGTGAAATTAGTCCTTATGTTGCTTCTACTTTTTATGCTGCTGATAGGTATGCAACTTATAAAAAGGAATTAGAAGAATATTACGAAAATGGAGGGATAATTCTTGCTGATAGATATACTACTGCTAATATGGTGCATCAAGCAGGAAAAATTAAGGACAAGTCAGAAAGAAAGAGATTTCTCGAATGGCTTTGGAATTTGGAGTTTGAGATATATAAAATTCCTATTCCAAATAAGATTTTCTTTTTGAACATGCCAATTGATTTTGTAAAAAAACTTATTGCAAATAGGAAGAATAAATTTGATGAAAACGCACAAAAGGATATTCATGAAAATGATGAACAGCATTTGCTTGATAGCTATAATGCAGCATGTGATGTTGCTAAAGATTATAATTGGAATGAGATTAAGTGTGTTAAGGATGGGATTTTAAGAACTAGAGAAGATATTGGAAACGAGATTTTTAAGTATGTAGAGGAAATATTATGAAAATAGGTTTTTTTGGCGGGTCTTTTAATCCTCCTACTAATGCTCATATTTGCCTCGCACAAAAAGCAATTAAAGAATGTGGGCTTGACAAAGTGATATTTGTTCCTATGAATGACTATTATAGAAAAAATAATTTAGCTAGCCGGTATGCACCGAGTAAATATGCTAAAAATTGCTTGTTTAAATATAAATAATTTAGAAGTATCAGACATAGAGGTAAAGCTAAATAAGAATATTAGTGCTATTGATGCATTTAAGCTGATTGAAGAAGCTTACCCTAAAGCTGATAAATATTTTTTAATTGGTGCAGATAATTTTATAAATATTTTAAAATGGAAGGGAAGCAGAGAGCTAATTAGTAAATACAAATATATTGTATTTGAGAGAGAAAAGGTAGATTTAGTAAAGTATATAAGAGATAATTTAAAGGATGAAAAAACAGATATTTATATAGTAAAAAACAGTGAATATAGAACAATTAGCTCAAGTAAATTCAGAGAAATTCTTAATGAGGAGTTGTTACCTGAGAAAGTAGTTAAATATATAAAAGAAAATGGGATTTATTTAAAGGAGCAAAATGAAAAGGTTAAGAGTAGCAAACATAGCAAAGGTTAGAATTAAAGGTTTTAAAAAGAAATATAACATAATAGAAAAGAATTTAAATGAAGAGGTAAATGCAAAAAAGGCTATGTACCATTTATTTAAAGTGCCTAGAAGATTTATATCAAAATTAAAAAATAGCAAGCACAAAATATCCTTCTTAATAAATAGTTTTTTAAGTTCAAAACTTATGCTAGTTGTTTTAGTTATAATACTTACAGCAAAAGCAAAAATATTTTATGATAATACTTCATTAGAATCAATTTTATCGGATTTTACAATTATAATTACGAGTATTTTTCTTACAATTTTAATATGTCCATTATTATTCATAAAAAAAGATAAAAATCGTTTTATTTGGATAATGATATATGATATCTTTTTTAGTATACTTCTATTTGCAGATAGTGCTTATTATGCTTATTCCTCTAATATGTTGTCAATTTCGCAAATTTTATATGTTAAATATGCAGAAGAGATTGGAGCAACACTTCCAACTCTGTTAAACATAACATATGTACTATATGTTATAGATATACCAATACTTTTGGTTGTTTGGTTTGCTTCTAAAAGAATACTGGGTCTAAAGAAAACAAAATATGCAAAGAATAGAGGAAAAAGAAGAGTGACAATAGGAATAGTTGCTATAATTCTGTTAATAGTAAAAACAGGAAGTACAGTATCTTTAAGTTTTGATAAAATGAAGGAGGTTCCATATTTAAAAATTATGCAGGTTGGAATGGGCTCAATTTATGGATATCACATGTTTGACATATATAATGCAGTCAATATAAAAGAAAACACAAAATATAAAACCTATAATAGCATGCTAAAAGACTATGAAAAAATTTCTAAATATAAGGACGAAAATTTCAAAGAGAATGAAGCTTTGTATGGGATTGCTAAGGATAAAAATATAATAATTGTTCAACTTGAATCTGTACAAAACTTTGTTATAAATAGAAAAGTAAATGGAAAAGAAATAACTCCAAATTTAAATAAATTTTTAGCAGAGAATATTGAAATACAGAATTTTACAGTTCAAAGCTATTCAACAACAGCAGATTCAGAGTATAGCACACTTACATCTCTATATCCATTAGATAATGGTCAGATGTATAGTATGTATTATGGAAATATAAATAATGATATTTTTAAATTATATAAAAAGGAAAATTATGAAACATACTATATGCATGGGAATGGAAACGGATTCTGGAATAGAGGAAATGTATATAAAAAGTTGCAAGTAGACCATGCAGTTTTTTTAGAAAATTTTGAGGATACATCAGAATTTATAGCAGGCTATTTGTCAGATGAACTTTTATATAAGCAAGCGGTAGAAAAATTATCAAAAGAAGATGGTAAATTTATTAGCTTTTTAGTTGCTGCTTCTTCACATACACCATTTGACTTAGGGGGGATTGAAGATAGAGAAGGAAAAGTAAGTATTGATGCAAGTAAATATGAAGGCACAGTTATGAAAAATTATTTAGAAGCAATGAATTATGCTGATTATTCTTTTCGGAGTTTTAATAGAAGAGTTGAAAAAAGCAAACTTATATGAAGATAGTGTTATATTGGTTTTTGGAGATCACGCAGGGCTTGCAATGAATGAGGAGTCAATGGAGGAGTTTATAAAAGAGGAAAATCCCAATTATAATGATATAAAGGCAAAACTAAACTATGTGAATTTGGCTTGTGGAATAAGAGCTCCAGGGATAGAGAACATGAAGATAAATGGTCCAATAAGTAAAATAGATATTAAACCAACATTACTTTATTTATCAGGAATAGAAAATGATTTTTCTTTAGGAAGTACATTTTTTAGTACAAAAGATTATGCTTATATAAATAATGGACATATTGTATTAGATACATATTATTATGATGGTGTAAATTGGTATTTGATTGAAACAGGTGAGATTTTGAACTTAGACTTATTAGATAAAAATACAAGAAAAAAACTTCTAGAATATTCAGAAAATGTAATAATTGAGTTAGATATATCTTCTTCAATTGCAATTAATAATTTGCTAAAATAAATTTTTATATAAATTTTCAAAAAAATTAACAAAAGTTGTAGAATATGTGATACAATAATTAAGAATTTATTATCTTTTGAGAAAGGAATGAAAAAATATGGATGGAGTAAAATACAAACGTATTTTATTAAAGCTAAGTGGAGAGGCACTTGCAGGAGACAACAAAACAGGAGTATATGCAGATGTAATAGGAAAAATATGTGATGAAATAAAAAAAGTAGTAGAAATGGGAGTGCAAGTTGGAATAGTAGTAGGAGGCGGAAACTTTTGGAGAGGGAGATATGGACATCAAATGGAAAGAACCACCTCAGATTATATGGGAATGCTTGCAACAGCAATGAATGGCTTAGCACTTCAAGATACATTAGAAGCAAGAGGTGTAAAGACTAGGGTGCAAACTGCAATAGAAATGAGACAAATAGCAGAGCCATATATAAAAAGAAAAGCTATAAAGCATTTAGAGAATGGAAGAGTTGTAATATTTGCTTGTGGTACAGGAAACCCATATTTTACAACTGATACAGGAGCAGCACTTAGAGCAGCAGAAATAGATGCAGAAGTAATATTACTTGCAAAAACAATAGATGGAGTATATTCAGCAGACCCTAAATTAGATCCAAGTGCAGTAAAATATGATAATATAACATATCTAGATATATTAAACCAAGACCTAAAGGTAATGGATTCAACAGCAACTTCTCTATGTATGGATAATAATATACCACTTAGAGTATTTGCGATTGAAGAGCCTGAAAATATAGTAAGAATTATTAAAGGGGAAAATATCGGCACAACTGTCGAGTAAATCAAGGAGGATTTTATGGATTTTAGTGAAATAGAGGAAAAAATGGATAAAACAATTAGTGTACTTCAGGAAAATTTTGCGGAGGTTAGAGCAGGAAGAGCAAATCCAGCAATATTAAATAAAGTAAAGGTGGATTATTATGGTGTACCAACACCAGTAAGTCAAGTTGCAGGAATATCTGTTCCAGAAGCAAGATTAATAGTTATTCAACCTTGGGATATGAGCATATTAAAAGAGCTAGAAAAGGCAATTCTTGCATCAGATATAGGAATTACACCAAATAATGATGGAAAAGTTCTAAGACTTGCTTTTCCTGAATTAAATGAGGAGAGAAGAAAACAGATTGTAAAAGATATAAAAAAGACAGCAGAAGAATCAAAAGTTTCAATACGTGCTTTAAGGAGAGATGGTTTAGATAAAGCAAAGAAGGAGCAAAAAGATGGAAATATAACTGAGGATGATTTAAAAAATGCTGAAAATGAGATTCAAAAATTGACAGATAAAAAAATAGAAAAAATAGATGAAATACTTGCAAACAAAGAAAGAGAGATTATGAGTATATAACTAAAAGAAGGGTTCTATATGGAATTTAAAGAGGAATTAAAAAAATATGCTGATGTAGTAAATAGACAACTAGAAAGCTATTTGAGGCATGAAAAGGTGCCAGAGGAGACTTTAAATAAAGCAATGGAATATAGCTTAATTAGCTCTGCTAAGAGGCTTAGACCTATTCTTATGATTTCAACATATAGATTATTTAAAGAGGATTATGAAAATGCTTTTGTATTTGCTTCTGCAATGGAAATGATACATAACTTTTCGCTAATTCACGATGACCTGCCAGGGATTGATAATGACGATTTTAGGCATGGAAAGCCTACAAGCCATAAAATGTTTAATGAAGCAACTGCAATACTTGCGGGCGATGGATTATTAAATTTAGCATATATGATAGTGATAAAAGATATTTTAAATGAAAAAAATGAAATATTAAAGGAAAGAAAATTAAGAGCATTTTATGAACTTTCAAATGGAGTAGATAGAATGATTGCAGGAGAATATGTTGATACAGAATTTGAGGGTGCAGAAATATCTAGACAATATTTAGATTATATGCATAAAAATAAAACTGGTGCATTAATAAAGGCTTCTGTAAGAATTGGTGGGATTATTGCACGGAGCAAGTGAAAGAGATATAGAGAAAGTTACAAACTATTCGGAAAATATTGGTTTAGCATTTCAAATTAAAGATGATATATTATCTGAGATAGGAGACGAAAAAATTTTACGGAAAACCAGTAGGAAATGATAGAGAGAAAAAGAAAGTGACGTTTGTGACAAAGCTTCGGGTTAGAAAAGGCGAAGGAAGAACTAGAAAAAGTAACAGAAAAAGGAATAATAGAATTAGAAGATTATGGTGATAAAGCAAAGTTTTTAAAAGAACTTGCAATTTATATAAAAAACAGGCAAAAGTAGTTTTTGGAAGGATGAATTAAATGAATGAGATACCAAATCATATTGCAATTATAATGGATGGCAATAGAAGATGGGCAAAAGAGCATGGAGTCACAACAAAGGCTGGACATAAGGAGGGGGCAGAAGCTCTAAAGAAAATTGCAAGATATGCAAATAAAATAGGAATAAAGTATTTGACAGTGTATGCATTTTCGACTGAGAACTGGAAACGAAGTGAAGAAGAGATTGGCTCAATAATGCTACTAGTAAAAAATTATTTGAACGATTTAGTTTCAGCTGTTGATACAGAGAATGTAAGAATAAATATTTTCGGACATATTGAGGCACTTCCAGAGGATTTGCAAGAGAATATGAAGAAGGCAATGGAAAAGACAAAATACAATACTGGATTAACTTTATGTATAGCTTTTAATTATGGAGGAAGAGATGAAATCACGAGAGCTGTTAAAGCTATATCAGAAGATGTAAAGAATGGAATGCTGGATGCAGCTACTATTACAGAGGGAATAATACAAAATTATCTATATACAAAAGATATTCCAGACCCAGACCTTTTGATAAGAACCAGTGGAGAAATTAGATTAAGTAATTTTTTACCTTGGCAGTTGGTTTATTCAGAATTTGTATTTATAGAAAAATATTGGCCAGATTTTTCAGAGGAGGATTTAGAAGTAGCGATAAATACCTATGAAAAGAGAAATAGAAAATTTGGAGGGAAATAATTCTATGGATGTAAAAAGAGTCTTAACCTCAGTTTTAGGGTTACCATTAGTTATAGCAATATTGTTTTTTGGCAATAATATTATTATAGATATATTTTTTGCCGTGATTGCAATAATAAGTATAAAAGAATATTTTGATGCATTTGAAAAAGGGAAGAAGGCTAAACCTATAAAATGGATAGGCTATTTTGTGGCTGCAAGTCTAGCAATACTAAGATTTTTACATCTTCAATCTTCTCTTATAGCTGTTGACCAAGATATGATAAATAGAATGTTTGCATTAATTGTATGTGCGTTTTTTGTAATATTTTTTCATATTCTTAATTCTGGAATGAAGGTAAATGTAAAAGACCGGTGCAGTTACTATGCTAGGAATAATTTATATACCAGTACTGTTAATGTTTATGACAATACTTAGAGGCTCCAAAAATGGACAATTTGTTATCTGGTATGTACTTATATGTGGATGGGCAACAGATATATTTGCATATTTGGCAGGAAAAATTTTTGGAGAGAGAAAACATAAGTTTAGTAAAATAAGCCCAAATAAATCAATAGAAGGTTGTATTATAGGTGCTATTGGTGCAATGCTTGCATCAATAATCTTTACAATTGTAGGGAATATGTATTTTTATATGAATATATCATATATATATATTATAATAGTATCATTAGTGCTAAGTGCAGTAGGTCAAGTAGGGGATTTTGCAGCTTCTAGCATAAAAAGGTATAATAATATAAAAGATTTTAGTAATTTAATTCCAGGGCATCGGTGGATTGTTAGATAGAATAGACAGTTTATTATTTATAGCTCCATTTGCATATTTGCTACTTATGAATTTATAGAAAATATTAGTTTTGCTTTTTAGAAAGGATGAATAATTTGGAAATATTACTTGCTATAATTAAAACAATATTAATGCTAGCCGTTTTAGTAATAATCCATGAAGGTGGACATTTCATTATTGCTAAACTTTGTAAAATAAAGGTGAATGAATTTTCAGTGGGATTTGGAAAAAGCCTTTTATCTAAACAAATAAGAGGAACAAAATATTCAGTTCGATTGCTTCCTCTTGGTGGATATGTTAGTATGGAGGGAGAAGAAACTCCATCAGAGGTAGAGGGCTCCTTTAGTAAAGCAAGCTTTTGGAAAAAGCTTGCAATAGTTATTGCTGGACCAATTATAAATATATTCTTTGGACTTTTAATATATTTTATATTAGTATCAGTGAAATATGATATACAGGTTGCATTTGAAGCAACAGGGAGGTTTATCGGAGCATTATTTGAAAGTATAAAAGTTATGATTTCAGGTGGCATGGCAATGGATGACTTAGCTGGACCAGTTGGAATTGCAAGTATTGTATCACAGACTTCAGGTTTAGCTGATTTTATATATTTACTTTCTGTAATATCATTATCACTTGGAATTACAAATCTTTTACCAATTCCACCATTAGATGGAGGAAAGCTACTTATATATATAATTGAAGCCATAAAGAGAAAACCACTTAAGGAGGAGACATCACTTAGATTACAAATGCTTGGATTTATATTTATAATGGGTCTTTCGATTTTTGTTATGTGGAATGATGTTACACGAATTATTTAAAAAGAGGTTAAAGATGGAAAATAGAGTTGGAGTTTTTTTATCAAGAATGCAGCCATTGCATGTTGGGCATTTAGGTATGATAGATAAAGCCTTATCTGAAAATGATAAGGTTATAATTTTAATTGGAAGCTCTAATAAAAATAATATAATTCGAAATCCAATTGGAATTGATTTAAGAAAAGAAATTTTTGAAGAGGTAATAGAAAATAGATATAAAGATAAAATAAGTAATATTACATATAGAGAATTACCTGATTGGACAACAGAGGAGGATACACAAGCTAATTTAGAGTGGGGAAGATATTTATATTATAATGTAGTATCAATAGCTCTTAAAAAAGATTTTACAATGTATTTTTCAGACGAGCCTGAAATAATAGAAGCTTGGTTTCAAGATGATAAAATTAGAAAAAGGATAAACATAAAGACTTATAAAAGAAGCGAAATGTTTGAAGATGTATCTTCTACTAAAATAAGAAATGCTTTTTTAAATAATGATAAAGAATATATTGAAAGAAGTGTGCCAGAAGAGGTATTCAAAAGATATGATTTGATAAGAAGTATTATAAATAGAGTATATGAACTATGTAGGGGGAAATAGATGAAGGTTACAGATTTTGATTATGATTTACCAGAAGAGTTGATTGCACAAACACCAATAGCTAAAAGAGATACATCAAGACTTATGATATTAGATAGAAGTAAAAATACAATAGAGCATAAGAATTTCTTTGATATAGTGGATTATTTAAATCCAGGAGATTGTCTAGTAATAAACAATACTAAGGTAATTCCTGCCAGACTTTATGGTACTAAAATAACAGGAGCAAAAGTTGAGGTTTTGCTGCTTAAGCAAATTGAAGGAGATATTTGGGAGTGTATAGTAAGACCAGGTAATAAGTTAAAGCCAGGAGCAAAGGTTATTTTTGGAGATGGAATTTTGGAAGCAGAAATTTTGGAAATAATGGAGGGTGGAACTAGGAGGCTTAGATTTATATATGATGGAATATTTAATGAAATCTTAGATAGAATAGGACTTATGCCACTCCCACCATATATACACAAAGAACTTAGGGAAAAATCTAGGTATCAAACTATATATGCAAAGTATGATGGGTCAGCTGCTGCACCTACTGCTGGATTGCATTTTACTAAAGAATTATTGGAGAAAATAGAGAAAAAGGGAATAAATATTGCTAAAGTTACATTACATGTTGGAATTGGCACTTTTAGACCAGTGAAGGAGGAAAATGTTGAAGATCACGAAATGCATTCTGAGCATTTCTACATAAAAAAGGAAGATGCTCTTAAAATTAATACTGCCAAGGAGAAGGGTAAACGTATAATTGCTGTTGGTACTACTTCTTGCAGGGTTTTAGAAAGTATAGCAGATATAAATGGCTTTGTGCATGAATGTGAAGCTGATACTAGCATATATATATATCCAGGATATAAATTTAAATGTATAGATGGATTAATAACAAATTTTCATTTACCACAATCAACATTATTAATGCTAGTATCAGCCTTA
>CARDEQ010000034.1:0-10735 GCA_948958005.1 uncultured Clostridia bacterium | reverse complement strand
AAAAACCAATGGATAGGCTTTTATGCGGAGATGTTGGATATGGTAAAACAGAAGTTGCTATGAGAGCAGCTTTTAAGGCCTGCATGAGTGGAAAACAGGTGGCTTATTTGGTTCCAACTACTATTCTTGCCAATCAGCAATATGAGACTTTTAAGGAGAGAATGAGCAAATTTGCAGTTAGGCTTGAGCTTTTAAACAGGTTTAAGACAAAGAAAGAGCAGGGTGAGATTATTAAAAAGTTGAAGCTTGGAGAGATTGATATTGTTGTTGGAACACATCGATTATTAAGCAAGGATGTTGATTTTAAGGATTTGGGATTTTTAATTGTTGATGAGGAGCACAGATTCGGAGTTAAAGATAAGGAAAAAATCAAAGAAATGAAGACTAATGTTGATGTTTTGACGATGACAGCTACTCCAATTCCTAGAACACTCCATATGTCTATTGTTGGTGTTAGAGATATGTCTGTTATATATGAACCACCACAAGATAGGAAGCCAGTTAGGACTTATGTACTCGAATATGATGCAGAGGTTGTAAGAGAGGCTATTACTAAAGAATTAGAAAGAAAAGGGCAGGTTTTTTATTTGTATAATAAAGTTGAGGGAATAGAGAAAAAGAAGCATGAGATAGAAGCACTTGTTCCTAATGCTAGAGTGGCTTTTGCACATGGTCAAATGAGTGGAGATGAGCTTGAAGAAATTATGATGGATTTTGTGGAAAAGAAAATTGATGTAATAGTCTGCACAACGATACTTGAGTCTGGTATAGATATTCCAAATGCAAATACGATAATTATTGAGAATGCAGATAGATTAGGTCTAGCACAGCTTTATCAAATTAGAGGAAGAGTAGGGAGAAGTGATAGAGAAGGATTTGCATATATTACCTACAAAAGAGATAGACTTCTTACAGAGGTTGCTGATAAGAGACTTAAAGCAATAAAAGATTTTACAGAGTTTGGATCAGGCTTTAAAATTGCAATAAGAGATTTGGAGATAAGAGGGGCAGGTAGTATAGTTGGAGAATTTCAGCATGGGCACATGGAGCAAGTTGGATATGATATGTATTGTAAGCTTTTAGGCGAGGTTATGAATGAGATGCAGTTAGGAAAACCAATTACACATGAGGAGTATCAAGAAGAAGTTCAGATTGATTTAAGTGTTTCTAGCTATATACCAGATAATTATATAGAAAATAGTGATATTAAGATAGGTATTTATCAGAATATAGCACTTTGTATGAATGAGGAACAGATATTAGAGGTTACAGATGAGATAATTGATAGATTTGGAAATATACCAAAAGAATTGGAAAATTTGATTGAAATTGCGAGAATTAGAAATATGTGCAGAGAAAAGGGAATAAATAAGATAAGTCAAAGACCAGCTGGAATTGTGTTTTATTTTGCTCCTGATAAGCTTAATATGGAAAATATTAATAAATTGATTAAAATTTTTGGAAGCAATATTAAGTTTTCTCCATCAGTACTTCCATATATTACCTACAAAATAGATACAAATAAGTCAATACTAAAACAAACTAAAGATTTTTTAAAGGAGATTTGATATGCAAATAATTACGAGTAAAGATAATGAGATAATTAAAAATATTAGAAAGCTTAAGGAAAAGAAATATAGAGATTTAAGTAACACATATATTGTTGAAGGTACGAAAATGATTAAAGAAGCAATTGAAGAAAATGCAAAAATTAAACAGATTGTTGTGTGTGAGGATTGTTTAGAAGAGGACGGATGTACAGATCAAAGGATTTTATACCAGATTGCAAAATATGATTGTGTTTATGTTTCTAGCAAGATTTTTTCTGGACTAACAGATGTTGTAAATCCACAGGGAATGCTTGCTATTATAGAGAAAGATAGTGGAGAAGATGGAATAAAATATACAGAGGATATTATTATAGTACTAGATGGAATACAAGACCCTGGGAATTTAGGTACAATTTTGAGAACTGTTGATAGTGCGGGGTTAAGTCAAATTGTTTTATCAAAGACAAGTGTTGATGCATATAATCCAAAGGTAGTACGTTCAACTATGGGAGCGATTTTTAGGGTTAAAATAATAGAAGCGGAAAATTTGGTTGAAACTTTAAAAAATATGAAGAAGCATAAGTTTAAAGTAGTTGCAACAAGTTTAAGTGGAACAAAAAATATTTATGAAATGGATTATGACAAGAAAATAATTGTTATTGGAAATGAGTCAAAAGGGGTTTCAAAAGAGATTTTAGAGGTATCTGATGAAAAAACAAAGATACCAATGATAGGAAAAACAGAAAGCTTAAATGCAGGTGTCGCAACAGGCATAATGGTTTATGAATATGTTAGAAGGAAAGTAAGCCAAAAAGATTGACAAAAGGCATAAAAGTTTAGTATAATAAATATGTAGTCCCACAATACAATAAAAATTTAGTGGGAAGATTTACATTAGGAGAACCTTTACCTTAAGTTAGGAGATTTACATTAGGAGTGCCCTTTCCTTAAAATAGGGATTTATTAAACAAACAGGGTATAAATTAAATACCCTGTTTTGCAGTATTTTAGGGAGTAAAAAATGGAGCAAAAGGATAGATTAAAATTTTATAAAATAAGTGATAGATATATAGAATATTTGAGCAAATTTGATAAGCATGTTAGCTGGAATAAAGAACAGAAGAGACCGTATATAGGTGTTGTACTTGATATTGGGGAGTATTTATATTTTGCACCATTGTATTCTTATAAGAAAAAATATGAGAGCTATAAAGGAAATCCAAGTTTTATGAGGGTTCAAGATAGAAAAGGGAGAGAGTTATCCATAATAAGATTAGCAGAAATGATACCAGCTCCAAAAGAGGTAGTAACTTTAATGGATTTTGGAGAAAGAGGAGAAAAGTATCAGGATTTATTACAAGCAGAGAATGATTTTATAAATGATAATAGGGAAAATTTATATAGAAAGGCGAGAAAGCTTTATAAGAATGTAACAGAGGTTAAAGTGCCGTTTTTTGTAAATATAGCCTGCAACTATAAAGTGTTAGAAGAAAAGAGCAAAAGTTATCAAATATAAGTAAGAGAAAAAAGTGAGGCGAGCCTTGCTTTTTTTTTATATAGAGTATATAATACTAAAAGAAAAGCTAAAATTAGAGAGGGATTTTTATATGCAATATGATAGTATAGAAAGAAATATTGATTATACATTTAAAGATAAAAACTTGCTAAAAACTGCACTTACACATACATCTTATGCACATATGCATGGTATAGAAAGTAACGAAAAACTAGAATATTTAGGAGATAGTATTTTAGAGTTTATTACAAGTAAATATTTATATAACCATTATAAAAAACTTAATGAAGGTGAAATGACAAAGGTTAGGGCAACAGTTGTATGTGAGGACAGTCTTTATCAAGTTGCAACCAAGCTTGAAATTGGAAAATTTTTAATTACAAGTAAGGGAGAGGGGTTTGGAAATGTGACTAATAAGGCAATCCTTGCAGATGCTATAGAGGCGATAATTGCTGCGATATTTTTAGATAGTGATATATATTTAGCTGAGAAATTTATTGTTAATAATCTTTCAGCAGCTGTCGAAGCTGCAAGTAAAAATGTTGGCATCAAGGATTATAAAACTGTTTTACAAGAGAAACTTCAAATTCATGGAAATGTTAAGATAGAATATGTAATAGTTTCAGAAGAAGGGCCTGACCATAATAAACACTTTGTTTCCGAGGTTTTATGTGAGGGGAAGGTTTTAGCAATAGGAGAAGGAAGAAGTAAGAAAGCAGCAGAAATGGAGGCCGCAAAAAAGGCACTAGAGAATATGAAAAACTAGGGGGGACAAGTAATGAAATTGATTAATGAGGTATTTATTGGAAGTCTTACTGGAAAAAGTGAAGAGGAACAAAAAGAATTTTTAGAAAAATTCAGAGAAGATAATAGAAAAGATAAAGTAAAAATATCAATTGCTCCAGATTTAGTGGATAAAGAATTTTTAAAAATGCTCAAAAGCTTTAATGTAACTGCTATTGAGCTTGAAATTCAATCTACAAATGGATATATTTTGAAAAAATGTGGATATCAATATACAATGGAGGATATAAAGAAGGCAACTAAAATGAGCAAATGGAGAGGATTTAAAGTATCCCTCCAGGTTGGAGTAGGACTTCCAGATAGTACTAAAATAGATGAACTTAATACAGCAAAAGAACTTGCTAGATTAAAACCTAATTTAGTTAGAGTTTATCCAATGGTGGTGGTAAAAAATACATTACTAGAGCAAGAATTTGAACATGGGAATTTTGAGCCATTGACATTAAACCAAGCAATTGAAAGATGTAAAGAAATGGTATATGCTTTTAATAGAAATAAAGTTAGTCAAATAAATATTGTTAAGCAAAACGAATTAAATAAATCAGAGGAAACAGAGATTGTTGCAGGAGCATATCATGAGGAATTTGCACAACTTGTGGCAGATAGTATTTGGTATGATAGCATAGTGGATAAAATAAAAAAATATAACGTTAAGGTTAAGAAAGTAAAGGTCGAAGTAAATCCAAAAGAATTACCTAATATATTAGGGCATAACAATGAAAATGCGGAAAAATTACAAGAGTACTATGATGTAGAAATAAAAGCAGAGGGAAATCCAAATATTAAGCCAGGAAAGTCTAATTTGACCATATTAGAGGTTTATTCTAATTAAAATGTGAAGGAGGTTTTAGTTTATGCTAAAACCATTTATATATTATGCTAAAAAAGCAAAATTATGAAGTTTTATATCTATAAATGAGTATTATAAAAGCTAGAATAAAATTCTTAAACTGGCAAATAATACCCAATGGGAGAAGTTATATGAAAAAAATTGTTAGTGATTTTATCTCAATAATTATTGGTTGTACATTTATGGCACTTGGAATTGTATTATTTTTACTTCCAAATCAGCTTTCGTCGGGGGGCTTTAGTGGTATTGCAACGGTACTCTATTATTTGCTTAAATTTCCTATTGGAACCGTTACTTTAGTTTTAAACATCCCTTTTTTCATTATTGCACTTTTCAAACTACGGTAAACGTTTTTTTGTTAAAGCACTTTTTGGAACTGTTACTTTATCTTTTTTGCTTAATTTGATTGAAGGATTAGTTCAAAATATTCCAGTACTCACAGAAGATAGATTGTTAGCTAGTATTTATGGAGGATTAGTGATAGGTATTCGGAAATTCTATTATTTTAAAGTCTGATGCTTCAACAGGAGGAACAGAGCTTATAAGTAATATAATTTCTAGGAGCTTTCCCAGATTTAAAACTGGAAGCTTGATGACTTGTTTTGATATAGTAGTAGTTGCAATTAATATGTTAGCTTTAAAGGAGATTGAGATAGGCTTATATTCTGCTATTGCAATTTATATTATAAGTAAGGTTATAGAGATAATTGCTGAGGGTGTAAATTTTACAAAAATGATTTTTATTGTTTCTGATAAGTATGAAGAAATTTCAAGGGAAATAAGTGAACAACTAGGTAGGGGGAGTACTGCTATAAGTGCAACTGGAATGTATGAAAACCAAAATAGGACTATACTTTGGTGTGTAGCCTCTAAAAATGAAATTACTAAAATTAGACAAATTGCTTATAAAATTGATAAAAGTTCCTTTATGTCTATTTTCAATGCTAGAGAAGTTTATGGAATGGGATTTAAGAAAATATAGTCTTGAGAATTTTTTTTGTTTATGATATATTCTAAAGGTAAAGAGGTGATAAAAAATGAAATTAGAGGGCTATAAATCTGGAATATATAATAGAATCGAGGATTATAGGGCCTTTATATTGAGCAAGATTAATTATAATTGGGGCTGGGAAGATACAAAGATAAATAGATTACTTGAAGAAGCAAGCTTTAGAATTGGAGAATTAAATGCATATTCTTTACTGGTGCCTAATATTGATGTTTATATAAAAATATTTAATAAATTTGAAGCAATCAATTCAAGTAAAATAGATGGGAAAGAAGCTAAATTAGAGGATATTTTTGGTGAAGATAAAGTGCATGATGAAAATACAATCAATATTTTAAACGAAATTCAAAATTTAGAAGCTGGAATGGATTATGGAGTAAATAAGGTAAAAGCAGGACAAAATATTGAAACTAGAATGCTTAGTGAAATTCATAGAATACTTTTTGCGGGGACTAAAAAAGATAAAGATACCATTGGCAGATTAAGAAATACACAAAATTGGGTAGGAGGAGAGACTCCTAAAAATGCAATATTTGTCCCGCCACCTCATATGGAAGTGACAGAATGTCTAGCAGACTTTGAAAAATTTATATTAAACGATGATACAGATACTCCTGATTTAGTTAAAATTGCAATGCTTCATTATCAATTTGAGACTATACATCCATTTATGGGAGGAAATCGGAAGAATTGGAAGATTGATTATTCCATTATATCTTCAAAATAAAGGATTACTTAATAAGGCATGCTTGTATATTTCAGCATATTTGTTAGAAAATAAGGATACATATTTTGCAAAACTTATGAGAGTAAGAGAAAATAGTGACATCATAGGCTGGATACAATTTTTCTTAGATGCAGTGCTTGAAACTGCAAAAATGCAAAAAGAACAAATTCTAGAACTAGAGGAATTATCAAAGGATATAGAAAAAATTATAAATGAATTACCTGTAAAGCCTGAAAATGCTAGAAAAGTAGTTGATGTATTGTATAGTAAGCCAATTGTATCAAGGAAAATAGTTTTAGAAAACAGTGGAATGAAGCCATCTACTTTAAATACTACAATTAATTCTTTGTTAGAGAAGGATATGATAGAAGAAATAACAGGACAAGGAAGAAATCAAATTTTTGCATTTAGAAAATATATGAATATATTTAAAAAAAACTCTTGACAAAGAGTTTTTTTTACGATAAAATACAAACAATAATTCGTAGAACGGAGGTTTTTAAAATGATTAGTACTTTGCATATTAAAAATGTTGGAATTATTGACGATGTAACAATTGAACTAAACGAAGGATTAAACATACTTACAGGAGAAACGGGAGCAGGTAAGACTCTTATAATTGATTCACTTCAAATAATATCTGGGGGCAGATTTTCTAAAGATATGATAAGAAGGGGGCAGGATTTTTCTTTTGTTGAGGCTGCTATGTATTTGCCAGAAGAAGAGGAAAATATAGTAGTATCAAGAGAAATTTTTTCAAATGGCAGAAATACTTGCAAGATTAATGGAAGATTAGCTTCTGTAAGTGAACTAAGAGGTTATATGAAAAATATAATAGATATACATGGACAACATGAAAATGTATCTTTGCTAGATGAAAGTACCCATATTAAATTTTTAGACAATTTTGCAGAAAAGGATATGAAGGATTTAAATCAGGAGTACTTGGAAAAATATAAAAAATATAAAGAGTTAACTGAGGAAATAAGCAAAAACTTTGGAGATGATAAAGAAAAACAAAGGGAACTAGATCTTCTTAAATATCAAGATAGTGAAATAGAAGCTGCTAATTTAAAAAGTGGTGAAGAGGAGGAATTAGAAAGCAAGAGAAGTGTAATACTAAATTCAGAAAAAATAACAAATAGTTTGAGTGAAGCAAGTATGCAAATAGGGGAAGCTTCAATTGATGCTATAAGTTCAGCAGTTAAGTCTTTAGAAAAAATAAGTGCACTAGACAAAAAATATGATAGTTCATTAAATATATTAAAAAGTATATATTATGATATACAAGAGCTTTCAAGAGATATTGATGGATACAAAGAAGAAGTGTATTTTGAAGAAGAAGATAGAAATAAAATAGAAATAAGATTGGATTTAATATACACTTTGAAAAGAAAATATGGAAACTCTATTGAAGAAATATTGAACTATGATAATGAAATAAAAGAAAGAATAAGAAAAATAGAGAATTCTGAGAGCTATGTAAATAAATTAAAAGAACAAATGATGGAGTTAAAGGAATTGATGGAGGCACTTTCTCGTAAAATGCATAAAATTAGGGGAAAATATGCAAAGATATTGGAAGAAAAAGTAAACCAAGAATTGACTTC
Source organism: uncultured Clostridia bacterium (assembly GCA_948958005.1). Lineage (GTDB taxonomy): Bacteria > Bacillota > Clostridia > TANB77 > CAG-508 > JAAWPK01. The sequence goes on along the minus strand of CARDEQ010000034.1, from coordinate 2,669 downwards.
TTTAGAAATGCAAAATGCAAAATTTTCTGTAAAGTTAGATTATAATGAAAATAAAAAGTTTGGGCTAAATGGATTAGATAGCCTTGAATTTATGATAAGTACTAATATAGGAGAGGAGGAGAAGCCTCTTGCTAAAGTTGCATCAGGAGGAGAAATGTCCAGAATTATGCTAGGGATAAAAAATGTGTTAGCAGATGTAGATAAAGTTCGGTGTAATGGTATTTGATGAGATTGATACAGGAATAAGTGGAAAAGCTGCAAATAGTGTAAGTGAAAAATTGAAAGCAATTTCAAAAAAACATCAAGTTTTATGTGTAACTCATTTGGCAAATATAGCTGCAAAAGGGGATTCAAACTATTTTATAAGTAAAGAAGTAGAAAAGAATAGGACTAAAACAAATATAAAAAGATTAAATGAGGAGGAAACAATAAAGGAGATAGCAAGAATAGCAAGTGGAAATATAAATGAAATTGCAATAGAACATGCAAAAGTTTTAAGAAAAATTGCATAGAAAATCTAAATAATTGTGTAGACTTTTTATGTCTTGTATGATATAATAACTGATGTAGTCCAAGATTAGACGAGCAAAAAATGGAGGAATGAAAATGAGGCTTTTTGGAGAACTAGGGTGTCGCAACTATGAAGTATGCAGAATTCGTAGTTGTACCCGGCTAACAGCATATAACTCTGATTACGAGTTTACCTTGATTGGTGAAGGCGAAAAAGAACGTTATATGCATGTTGACCAAGCACAGCTGGAGCGACTTATGAGTGATATCGGAGTTCAAACACCGGAGGAATTTGTAGGGTGTGAAGTTGTGTCCAATGTAACCTTCAGTACTATTAGAAATGTAGCGTTTCTTCCAAAGGGGGCGCATGTCGAACTGATGGTTCTTAACGAAAACGGAAAAGAGCTGGAGGTTCAGTTCAGGCAGTATTAAGAAAATACCCTGCCCATATTCCCTTTTTTCAAAGGGGGATATGGGCACCTTTTTTTTATAAAATTTCCCTACATTCGTTTTTTTTTGACAAATATATTGAAAAAAAAAATTAGTTGTGATATAAAAATAAATAGCATACATATAATTTTAAGAAAGTATAATTTATGAAAAATATAAAAGACTATAATATAGAAGAATTAAAAAAAGAACTTGTATCCTTAAATGAGAAGCCTTATAGAGCAGAGCAAATATTTAAGTGGATTTATAAAGAAAATGCTACGAGTTTTGAAGAAATGACAGATATTTCAAAAGATTTAAGGCAAAAATTAAGTAGAGAATATTCTTTTTGTAACTTTAATATTTTAGAGAAACAAGCTTCGAAAGATGGAACAGTAAAATATTTATTTGATATTTTAGACCGGAAATGCAATAGAAACTGTGGTTATGGAATATAAACATGGAAGAACAATTTGTGTATCTTCGCAAGTGCGGCTGCAAAATGGGATGTAAATTCTGCGCATCAACAGGAATAAAATTTATAAGAAATTTAACTTCACGGAGAAATTGTAGAGCAAATATTAGCAGTAGAAAGAGATTTGAACATAAAAATATCGAACATAGTCTTTATGGGAATAGGAGAGCCTTTTGATAATTTTGATAACGTCATGAATGCGATAGATATAATAAATAATCCAAAAGGACTTGAAATAGGTGCAAGACATATAAGTATATCAACATGTGGATTAGTACCTAGGATATACGAAATAGCAGATAGAGATATGCAATGTACACTTTCAATATCACTTCATCAGGCAACTAATGAAAAACGAAGCAGTTTAATGCCAATAAATAATAAATATAATATTCAAGAATTAATGAAGGCTTGTAGGTATTATATAGAAAAGACGAATAAACGTATATCATTTGAATATGCTTTAGCAAAAGATAATAATGACAATAAAGAAACAGCAGAAGAACTTGTAAAACTCTTAAAAGGAATGCTATGCCATGTAAATTTAATACCGATAAACAAAATTGAAAATCGGTAAATTTGTTAAAAGTACAAATGAGAATATAATTAAGTTTAGAGATTATTTAAATAGCAAAGGAATAACAGCTACAATTAGAAGAGAACTTGGAAGTGACATAGATGCAGCTTGTGGACAACTTAGGAGAAAAAGAGGTGAATTAAAGTAGGATTATGAAGGTTCTAGCAAATACAAATCAAGGAAAAATTAGAGAACAGAATGAAGACTATTATTACGTTTCAGATGGATTTAGTAATTATGATATATATATGCTAGCAGACGGAATGGGACGGATACAAAGGAGGAGAAATAGCAAGCAAACTTGCGATTGAGGCTGCAAGGAGATATATAGAGGGGCATTTTGAGAATATAGAGCATAGTAAAGAAAAGATAATAGAGCTTATAAAATCAGCAATGGATTATGCAAATAATGTGGTATTTGACAAATCAAAAAATGCTGATGAACTTAAAGGAATGGGTACTACTTTAGAGATTTGTTTAATATATAATAATAGAGCGTATATTGGACATATTGGTGATAGTAGAACATATAGAATACGTATGCGGAATTATGAGAAAACTGACAACAGACCACAGTTATGTAGAAACTTTAGTAAAAGGTGGCACAATTACAAAAGAAGAAGCTAAACACCACCCAAAGAAAAATATGTTAATGAAAGCGCTTCGGATGTGGAGATA
>CARDEQ010000033.1:0-10810 GCA_948958005.1 uncultured Clostridia bacterium | reverse complement strand
CCATATTTTTCTACTGCTTCTCCATATTCTTTTTCTGTTAATACTTGACCTTTGATTAGTCCTGATGTTCCCTTATCTGTAACGATATATGAAGCAAAGTATATTACTTTTTCTATGCTTCTTGGAGATATATCAAGTAAAAGGGCTATTCTACTTGGTATTCCTTTGAAATACCAAATATGTGCTACTGGTGCTGCAAGCTCTATGTGTCCCATTCTCTCTCTTCTTACTTTTGATTTTGTAACCTCTACACCACATCTATCACAGACTATTCCTTTATATCTAACTCTTTTATATTTACCACAGTGGCATTCCCAGTCTTTTACTGGTCCAAATATTCTTTCACAGAATAAACCATCCTTTTCTGGTTTTAATGTCCTGTAATTTATTGTTTCAGGCTTTTTTACTTCGCCTTTTGACCATTCTCTGATTTTTTCGTCAGATGCAAGTCCTATTTTCAATTTATCAAATAATTCCAATTCGTCCACTTGAAAATTGACCCCCTTACTTAAATTAAATCTTCGTCATTTTCGATATTGTCTTCTGCTAAATCGCTATCAAACAATTCCTCATCTAATATGTCCTCATCTGTTAGGTCGTCATATAGCTCTTCGTCGTCTATGATTTCGTCCTCCTCGCTTTCCTCCTCAAAGCTTTCTGCAAGTTCTGCATCTATTGCTTGAAGTTTTTCTTTGTCTCCTTCTCTTTCTAAGTTAAAGTCTATACCTTCTTCTATATTCTCTTTTAATTCTAGCTCTTTTCCTTCTTGTGAATATAGTCTTACATCTAGTCCTAAGCTTTGAAGTTCTTTTATAAGAACTTTAAAGCCTGCTGGAACTCCTGGTTCTGGTATGTTTTCGCCCTTAACTATTGCTTCATACGTCTTTATTCTTCCAACTACATCATCTGATTTAACTGTTAACATTTCTTGGAGTGTATGTGATGCACCATATGCTTCTAGTGCCCAAACCTCCATCTCTCCAAATCTTTGTCCTCCAAATTGTGCTTTTCCTCCTAAAGGTTGTTGTGTAACTAATGAGTATGGTCCTGTTGAACGTGCATGGATTTTGTCGTCTACTAAATGGTGAAGTTTTAACATATACATAACACCTACTGTGATTGGCTTATCAAATGGGTCTCCTGTTCTTCCATCATATAGTATTGTCTTACCATTTGGAGATTGACCTGATTTTTCAAGCAGCTCTACTATTTCTTCTTCTGTTGCACCGTCAAATACTGGTGTTGCAACCTTAAAGCCTAAGGCTCTTGCTGCACCCCCTAAGTGAACCTCTAAAACCTGACCAAGGTTCATACGTGATGGAACACCTAATGGGTTTAATACTACGTCTACTGGGGTTCCATCTGGCATAAATGGCATATCCTCTACTGGCAATATTCTTGATACTACACCCTTGTTTCCGTGACGTCCTGCCATTTTATCTCCTACTGATATTTTTCTTTTTTGTGCTATATAGCATCTGATTACTTGATTTACGCCTGGGCCCAATTCGTCTGAATTTTCTCTTGTAAATACTTTTACATCAACGATTGTTCCAGATTCTCCATGTGGTACACGAAGTGATGTATCTCTTACCTCTCTAGCTTTTTCACCAAAGATTGCACGAAGTAATCTTTCCTCTGCTGTTAACTCTGTTTCTCCCTTTGGAGTAACTTTTCCAACTAATATATCTCCTGGTCTAACTTCTGCACCTATTCTTATAATTCCGTTTTCATCTAGGTCTTTTAATCCGTCCTCTCCGACATTTGGTATATCTCTAGTGATTTCCTCTGGACCTAGCTTTGTATCACGGCAGTCACATTCGTATTCTTCAATATGGATTGATGTATATACATCCTCTTTAACAAGTCTTTCACTTAAAAGGATAGCATCCTCATAATTGTAACCCTCCCATGTTGTAAAGGCAATTATTACGTTTTTACCAAGAGCCATTTCTCCCTTATCTGTTGAAGGACCATCCGCAATAACGTCTCCCGCTTTAACCTTTTCACCTTTTACTACTATTGGCTTTTGGTTTATACATGTTCCACCATTTGTTCTCTTAAATTTACGTAGTTTATAATTTTCAATCCTTCCAGCTGATGTCTCTAATACGATTTCATCACCTGTAACTTTTTTTATAGTTCCATCTGACTCTGCAAGTATCATTATTCCTGAATCTTTTGCTGCTTTGTACTCTATTCCTGTTCCTACTATTGGTGAATCTGTTATCATAAGTGGAACTGCTTGACGTTGCATGTTTGCACCCATAAGTGCTCTAGATGCATCATCATGTTCAAGGAAAGGTATCATTGCTGTTGCAACTGAAACTATTTGGAGATACATCCATATAGTCTACTTTATCTGCTGATACTTCTGTTACCTCGTCTAAGTATCTAACTTTTATTTTTTGATTTATGAATTTTCCATCTTTTCCAATTGGCTCATTTGCTTGTGCAATAATATGTCCATCCTCATCATATGCTGCCATATATACTATTTCGTCTGTAACTTTGTGAGTTTCTGGATCTATTTTTCTATATGGTGTTTCTATAAAACCATATTCATTTATTATAGCAAATGAAGATAATGCTGAGATTAGTCCTATGTTTGGTCCTTCTGGTGATTCTATTGGGCATAATCTTCCATAATGGGTATAATGTACGTCTCTAACCTCGAAGCCTGCTCTTTCCCTTGAAAGTCCTCCTGGTCCTAATGCTGAAATTCTTCTTTTATGTGTTAGCTCTGATAGTGGATTTGTTTGATCCATGAATTGTGATAATTGTGAACTTCCAAAGAATTCTCTTATTGACGAAGTTATAGGTTTTGTATTTATTAATGTTTGTGGAGTTACTACGTCTAAATCTTGAATTGTCATTCTTTCTCTTACAACTCTTTCAAGTCTTGTTAGACCTATTCTGAATTGATTTTGCAATAGTTCTCCAACACTTCTTATACGTCTATTTCCTAAATGGTCAATATCATCTGTTGTTCCTAATTTATATGCTAAATTTAATAGGTAACTTACAGATGCAATTATATCCTCTGTTGTTATATGCTTTGGTATTAATTCTCCCATTTGCTCTTGTATAGCTTTTTTTAGTTCTTTTTTGTCTGTATTTTCAATGATATTTTTAAGAACTCCATAGTTTACTTCCTCTTTGATATTTAATTCGCTTAAGTCTATATCAACAACCTTGTGAATATCAACTGTTCCATTTCCTATTACTCTAACTTTTTTATCGTCCACCTTTACATTTACAATGTTTATTCCGCTGTCTTGTATTTGACGTGCAGCCTCCTTAGTTATAACTGTATCCTTTGGAGCTAGAACTTCTCCTGTTTCTTGGTCTATTATATCGTCAAAAGCTACTTGATTTTGAATCCTTGAAGCTAAACCTAGTTTTTTATTGAATTTATATCTTCCAACTTTTGATAAGTCATATCTTCTTTCATCAAAGAATAAACCATTAAATAGATTTCTAGCAGCATCTACTGATGGTAATTCTCCTGGTCTTAATTTTTTGTATATTTCTATTAATGCTTCATCTTGAGATTTGATGGTGTCTTTTTGCAAGGTTGCCATTAATTTTTCATCTTCTCCAAACATTTCTATCATTTGCTCATCTGTAAGTAATCCTACTGCTCTAAGTAGTGTTGTTACTGGTATCCTTCTTGTTCTATCAACTCTTGCGTAGAATATGTCATTTGAATCTGTCTCATATTCTATCCATGCACCTCTTATTGGCATTACTGTTGATGTGTACACCTTCTTACCTGTTTTGTCAAAATCTTCTGTATAGTAGCAGCCTGGAGAACGTACTAATTGGCTTACAATAACTCTCTCTGCCCCATTTATTACAAATGTTCCGCTATCTGTCATTATAGGGAAATCACCTAAATAGATTTCCTGCTCTTTTATTTCTCCTGTCTCTCTGTTTATTAATCTAACTTTTACATGTAATCTTGAAGAGTATGTAGCATCTCTTTCCTTTGTCTCTTCTAATGAATATTTTGTTTTGTCCTCCATGTAATAATCAAAAAATTCAAGTACAAGATTTCCTGAATAATCTACTATTGGAGATACATCTCTTAAAACTTCTCCTAACCCTTCTTTTAGAAACCACTCGTAAGAATCTTTTTGTACTTTAATGAAATTTGGCATTTCAATACTGTCACCAATCTTTGCGAAGGTTTTACGTACGCATTTTTCATGTTTTACATCTTTCATGGATTTGTTTTCACTCCTTAAATAAATAATGTTTTAATTTGTGAAGCATTTGTATAGATAAAATTAATTTTTAGAAAAAGTCCTTCTTAAAATATACATTTTGCTTTAGTTTATCCATCGCTTCAAAATAGATTTACCTTAAGCAAAAGTGGCATATTTTAATTCCTCTTTTTCTTTGAATTTAATAAATTTACCGATTTTAATACAGGTAGATATTATACCATGTTAATACGAATGTTGTCAAGCTCTACAAAAAAACTTTTTTAAGATTTTAGAGAATTTTGTTATTTTAAAAGGGGGAATAGGCAGAATGCCCATTCCCTCAAAGGCTGCTTTATATGCTCCTCCTCAGATATTGTGCAAGCCCATAAATGAAAACCTCGGGTTTTGTAATATCCTCATATTGATTGCCAAAATAGCGTTCAATTAGCTGCAACGCCTCCTCTTTATTAAAATTCTGGGAAATCTCTGTGCATGCATTTTTAATCTGTCTAATAACCTCCTGTTCAATGGCTTCCTTTGTGCATACGTTCTTCCCTGCGAGATACTTATAGAGCTCCTGGATGTCTTTGCTGCTTTGATGAACCGCATATATGACAGCATCGGTAATGTTAACGTCACATTGAAAATTGACGCTCAGCCCAAGCCCTTTACATGCGTAATAATAGCCCTGCTTGATATTAGCAAGCCACTTTCCATCTGTCCCCCTCCGCCTTCTTGGCATGTTTTCAGCCTCCTTATACAGTTTTATTTAGTGACTATATCTAGCACTAAACCTATTAATATTATACCTCTGTTAACATAATTTGTCAATTAGTTTTGCACAAAAAAAAGGGAGGGCGATAAACGCCCTTTTCCCCAAAGGAGTCTCCTTTACACCTCGACAGCTCTCATAATTCCTTCCAGAAACTTCTGCGTGTTCTTAATATTTAACGGGTTGTCTTCAAAATATTCTGTCACAATCACTCCAAGCTCAGGATGAAATCTAGCAGAAGCACTTTCTAAGTACTTGTAGATTTGAACCTGGACCGCCACGACTTTATTTTCCACATCTTCCCGTTCAGAGTTGTACTGGCTTGCGGCACTAGCATACAGACTTTCTAATGTTTCGTAAGGATCCTTCTTCAGTCTGCTAACCATAAAAGCTACATAAACAGCACCTTCCTCAAAACGATTCACCCCCAATGTCTCTAGCAGTCTGTAAACCGCAATGATTCTCGTGACATCACTTCCTGGCATGTCCTCTTAAACTCCTCTTCTCAAAATTCAGACTAAGCTCACTTTAGAGCTCATATCTTAACATAATTATACTACTTTTTTCCTTCCCTGTCAATTTCCAATGTTTGGTATTACTTAAGTTTTGATTAACACTCCCACTTTGGAACATATTTCTCCTCCACTTCGTCTTCTAAATCTTGCATATATCCGTTTTGTATATTGATTTCATAGATATAATCTTCTATTTCTTGATATTCCTTTTTATTAATCTTTCTATTTATATCTGGATAATTATTTGATTTATATGTTGGAAAATATTGAGTCATAACGCTTATATAAGTTTCCCTTCGCATATTGTCAGCAAACCATTTTAGTACATTTTTTGTGTTCTCTATGTAATTTGGCAAAATTAAATGTCTAACTATTACCCCTTTTTTCATTATGCCATTTTTATCAAATTTTGGAATTCCAACTTGTCTTTCCATTTCTTTTATTGCTATTGTTGCTATTTCAAAATAATTCTGTACTTTTGAATATTTTAATGCTAATGCATTGTCACTATATTTTAAATCTGGTAAATATATATCTATTAATCCGTCTAATTTTTTTAATGTCTCTAGACTTTCATATCCATTACCATTATAAACTATTGGCAGTCTAAAGCCCTTTTCTCTTGCTATATTTATAGATAAGACTATCTTATCTATATAAATTGTTGGTGAAACTAAATTGATATTTGCTGCACCTTCAGACTGAAGTTTTAAGAAAATATCTGCCAACTCCTCTTTTGTTACTTCCCTTCCGTTTACCTAAATTGCTTATCTCATAATTTTGACAAAAAACACAGCTTAAATTACATTTAGAAAAAAATACCGCTCCAGAACCATTTCCACCACTTATACAGGGCTCCTCAAATTTATGGAGACCACTTCCTCCAATCATAATTCTATCACTAGCTCTGCAGCTTCCAAAAGCTTTACTTCTATCAACTTTACACTCATGAGGACAAAGTTTACACTCCTTCTTCATAGCTATTCTCCCTTAAAGTCCTTAGATACACTTTCAATAGCTTGAGGTTCAAATCTATACTCTTGTTTAGCATTTGGATACTTCTCTTTATCCACCTTCTCCAAAAACATATCATATGGTCTTAGATAAAGCTTATCTGTATCCCCATATAATCCTCTATATATCACATATTTTTCCTTAGTTTCACTATGTATTCCAATTCCTTCTACTATATAGTAATCTCCTTTAAAATGCCTATAAATCCCATGTACCTTCAATTCCATTATTTCTAATTCCTCCTATTTCTCACATGAAATTATTATATACTTTATTATAAAATAAGGCAATAGCTTTTATTTAAGTTAAAAACATTTCTTGTTGGTTTTTTTCATATTTTTATACATAAAAATTCCAGCAATTTCTTACTGGAATTTTCGCTTTCGGGTTCCTGTTCTAGAACTCCATAAACCAATACTAATGCTCTACACTTCTATTAGCAATCTCAATAGCAACTTGTACCATCTTGCCACAAGTTTTAGAAGACACATTACTCCATCCGCCTTCTTTTTTTACCTCATCATATACTCCTAATTCTTTTGCAATTTCTTCTTTTAATTTCTCTGACATCATATTATTTGTTTTACTTGCCATTACACATACCTCCTTTTCATTTGGGCTTACTTTATTATTCCCACAAATTTATATTTTATAACTTTTTAAGTTGTAAGTGTTCCATTTGGTGTATTTACTATCATTAGGATATCTTCTTCTTCTCCGATTCTCTGCATTAATATATACCAAAAATTCATTGTCTCCTACTTTTCCCTTAAATTCCCAGCACAAAATTTCACTTGCAAATTCTGTTGGAATTATTGCTAACCCTTCACTCTTTATTTCTATTTTTTTATTTAATTTCTCTTTTGCCTTCTCTTTTGTAATTATATTCTGAGGAATTTTCCTTTCTTGGTGGCAATTCAAATATCCTGCTGATTCCATTCCTAGGATTTCTCCATTGTCTAAGGAAATTTTAAGTTTAATTAAATCAGAATATACTGTTACATCTTCGTCTAAATATGCATAGTTTATAACAATATTTCCACTTTGCATCATATAGTATGTCTCTTTCATATTTTTGTATCCTTTTTCTCCTAGGAATTTTTTTCCAATTTCAATTGCTTCTTCTGGTTTTATTTTTTCTTCGTTTATTTCTCTATAATAATTCATATATACAATATGTCCACCTTTTTGAGATATAGCAATACTTTTTGTATTATCCTCCTCCATTTTTATTTCAAAATTATATACTGGTATATTTCCATTTTCTGCAAGCCCTTTTGACTCAATTTTATCGTCGTTTGCTCCTGTGAACTCTTTTACTAATTCTCTTGCTTTGTTTTCGTCTATATCTTCACCTGTTAATCCTTTTCTTTCACGTGATACCATATGTTCTGAAAACGCACCATCATATATTAAACCTGTGTATTCATCAAAAGTACCTTCTATATTACCAAAACTTCCGTGCTGCATCTCCGACTAACTTGTTGAGCAAAAGCCTTGCCTCCTTCTTTTGTCACTTCTCCCCATGCAAGTGTGCCATCATTTATTTCCGCTTCTAATTGATTTAGTGTGTTTTTTAAATCTACCGCATAATTATGCAAATCCTCAATGTTTTTTAAGTCTTCATCAGACATATCTTCACCTTTTATAGCCTTCATTGATAAGCTATAACTATAATCACTAGCCTGATTAAAAAATTTCTCTGCACTTGACAGTCCTTCTGTCCTTATTGGAATTTGTGCAAGATATACTCCTGCTAAATTTGATTTATTCCATATGTGATTTAAAGTTTTAGCAGAATGCTCTGCTGTTGATGTTATACTTGCCTTTGCAAGATATGTTTCTACCTCTTCTACACAATTTACTAATTCATAAAATGACATATTATAAGTATTTTCTGATGCCATTCGATATTCCCTTTGTTTATTATAAATGTATATTGAAAGCACAATAAGAGCTGCCACAAGTAGTAAAATCACAACAGCTAAAGATAGCATATGTCTATCTTTTAAGCGATTTTTCCAATCTGTTAGTTTTGTTTTTATATTTTCCATATACTTCCTCCTATCAGATATATTTTTCTCATTTTAGGAAAAATTATGCAGAAAATTTAAACATTTTCTTAGAACTAAAAAGTATAAAAATTAGCAATATTTTTTCTCTGCTAATTTTTATACTTTTGGATATTTGAATAGTATATCAGCCTAATATGTTTTTGCAAATATTAGTTGCTGCATTTGGTTTTGCTGGTATTTTTGTATTTTCTTTTAATTTCTGTAATTTTTCTTCTTTCAAAGTGTTTTCTAATACTTCTCTCATATTTTGATTTGGTTTTAACCAAACTGCTACTCCTATTTCTTCTAAATATTCTGCATTTTCTTCTTCTTGACCTGGAATTGGATTTATTGCTAATATTGGCACATTTGCTGCTAGACTTTCTGAACTTGTTATTCCTCCTGGCTTTGTTATACATAAATCTGATATGCTCATTAGTTCTGGCACTTTATTTGTAAATTCTAAAACCTTTACATTTTTATTATTTTGTGCTATATTTCTAAATCTCTTATATACTTTTGGATTTTTTCCAGATATTGCTACTACTTGAATGTCTCCTTCCTCTGCTTTTTTTGTTAGAGCCTCCATATAATCAAATATATTCTTAGTCGCAAGTCCCATTTTTCCGCCAGCAAAGAATAAAATTGTTTTTAAATTTTCTTGCAATTCAAACTCCTTTAAAATCTGACCTCTATCAAATTTCTCTAAAAATCTTTGAGATATAGGCATTCCGCATTGCAAATACTCTGTTTTCTTCTAATCCATATTTAATTAAATCGTTTCTCATTTTGTCATTTGACACAAAAAATTTTTCCAAATATTCATGTTTTTCTAACCATTGTTCATGATATTTAAAATCTGTCATTATTGTTGAAACTTCTAATTTTAATTTATCCCTTTTTTTCAATATACCACACATTTGAGTTGAAAAGGGATGTGCTGATATTATTAAATCTGGATTTACTTTTTCTATTAATTTTCCCAATTTTCCTGCAAGCATTTTATTTACACTATTGCTAAATGTCGCAATAATTCCTTTTCTAGATTTCTTATATACCCATCCCCATAGCTTTGGCATTCTTTTTGCGAAGCCTTCATATAGCTTCACTGTTATGTAATTTATTGGTCTATTTAAAGATCTCATACAATCTATTACGTGAATTTCTGCTTCTGGATATTGTTTTTCAAGTGCTTCTTTTATCCCGATTTGCAGCACTTAAATGTCCTCCTCCATATGTTGCATAAAATATTATTATTTTCATTTTTATCACTTCCTTATTACATTTTATCACACAATAGAAAAAAATCAATTGCAAAAAATGTGAAGCCTTTTAATTTGCTTCACATTTTTTGCTAAAATAGCAATAATTTGTGTCAATTTGCCCCGTCCCTACTGACAATTTCTGCGTGTTTGCCGTAGTTTTTCTTTAGGATTTGTCTATCTAGTCTGTCTATTCTTCCGTCTTCGTTTAGGTCGCATGCTTTGTTTTTATCTGCTTCCCCATTTACAGATATTGTAAAGCTTTCGTTTAGTTTTACTAAGTCGTCTAAGTTTATTTCTCCTGTTTTTATTATGTCTCCTGCAATTAGATTGTATTCTCCTATGTTTATTTCAGCTATTTCTTCTAGGCTTATATCTGTTACTGTGTAGTTTAAGTATCCAATTTTTGTTACTAGAACTTTATATGTGCTGTTTTGATGCTCTGCTGAGTGCTCTGCTATTATTTTAAATGTACCGTCTGAAGCTGTTTCTACACTTCCTGCTTCTATTTCCTCGATGCTTATTTCTCCTGTTAGTTCATCCTCTATTTTGTCTTGCCTATATACTGTCACCTTTGAGATATGCTCCCCATTTGCATTTTCTGTTAGGATTTTTCCTGTTATATAGGCTCCTCTGACTAATATTATTGTATATGTGCTTGAGATTTCTCCATCTGCTGTTGTTACTACTACTGGAATTTCGAATTTATCTATTCTAAAGTTACTACAATCTACTGTATAGCTTGCTGTATGTTTCCTTGCTTCTTCATTTGCTATTTGTATATTTGCATAATCATATAATGTTTGTATTTCTAGTTGTGCTGATGTGCTATTTATAGGTATTACTACTGTGTAAGTGTTTCCATCTGGCTTATCTTTTTCTCTTTCGATGTTATTTACTTTTACATATTCTAAGTCTGTATTGGTTGATTTGTGTACAATGTCTATTCTGTATTCTTCTGTATTGCCTGATTCTGCTTTTG
>CARDEQ010000032.1:0-11006 GCA_948958005.1 uncultured Clostridia bacterium | reverse complement strand
GTGTTTCTCTCCAATCTCAAAATAGTTATTAAATTAACTCCTGCTCTTTCTGCCAATTCTTTTTTTGATATATGTCTTCTGATGCGTAAAGCTTTTAAGTTTTCGCTTAATCTTGTTTCCATATCTCCTCGCTTATCCATAGCATCACCAGCTGATTTTTCTGATACTACTTGATAATCCCCATTTAATAATTCCTGCAAAGTAAGTCCAAGAGCTTCTGCAATTTTCTTCAAAGTGCTAATTTTCGCTCTATCCCGGTTATGAACTATTCTATTGATTGTTGTCTGAGAAAGTCCAGTCATTTTTTTAAGATCAACATAAGAAATTGCCTTGTGGTTACACAGCCATGCTATGTATCCTCCTATTGCTCCCATAATGCTTCCTCCATCTTCAAAAATTTATTTTATGAAATATTGTCTATATTCAGCCTGCAAATGCAAGATAAAGCGCATTTAATCCCACTTATTGTTTACATAAATTATTATAGCATACTTTATTTTATATTTCAATAACTTTATTTAAGTAACTATTAATTTATTTTATTCCGTTATTGTTAAACGTTAAATATCATTCACCTTCTAGTTATCAACTCTGGCAGTCGACAACTATTATTCATATTTCGTTTCTTTAGACATATAAACCTTATAATAGCTTTAAGTATTTTGAATGTGCAAATTTAAATTTTTGAAGGATTTGTTTTCTATTATCAATGTATATTTACTTATTATGCCTTATAACTCTTTGCAGAACTTTAACTGTTAGAGAATTTAGAGATTCTAGTAAAAGCCCTACTCTATGGGCTAGCAAACGTGCTATGCAAGCTTGGAATACTCAGGAGATATATTTTCGGTCAGCCTATCACTGTTGGATTTACTTTTAAAAGACCTTCGGAAAGTGGACATGGTCTTCAATCTCAGCATTATGCAATACAGTAGCACCTTTCTATTATATTATAAAGAACTACTCATTTTTTATATAATATATACTATTGTACTATAAATAAAAGCAAATTACTATTATAATTTTGTATTTGTTTATAAACATATGTGTAAAACACAATAGGACGGGAAAATCCCGTCCTATTGCTTAGGATGCTTACTGTGGATTATTCCGCCAATTTCCACTCCTTTGGATTTGTGTAATCACAGTTAAGTATGCATTGTACTCCTTGTAAATCGGGACGTGTAAATTCCACAATCATGTGATACTTGGATGCCGCAATCAACTTGGCTGGTTTATCCATGAATGATCTGCTTTGAGTCCGCGCGGTCGGCTTTGTCCTAAGGATTTTTTTGCCCTTCCATTTGCTCAGTTCACTGTCCGCTACTTTTAATATTCTACTATAAAGTTTCCAGTTGCGGTCTGTGAAACCTAGTGGAAGAATCCGCTCTTTTGAGCCAAAAAACCTTGTTCCAAAGGTTTCTTCTGCATATTGGCAAATTATTCTTCCTTCCTTTGTAAACCCCTTCAAGATTAAAGGTTCACTAGTGTACGAAAAATCTCCTCCCACTGCCGTTGGCTTTGTCCGAATGACCTTGTGTCCAACCAGCTTGCACAGATAATTGACATTTTTCTTAATTGCCTTGTTCATAATGTTTACCCCATTTCAAAAATTTATCTCTTGAGATTTGCTAATTTTATTATACCATAAATTGACATAAATATCAACTAAAACTATTGTATGAGTTTTTTCGCTTGGGAACTCCCTAGATTTCAATATTTTTAGACATCTACTTATGATTTTATTAGATTTTAAACATTTTTTATATTTATATATTAACATTAATATGCAAATTTTCAACATTTTAAAACCTAATTAATGCTTTTATTGAACTATTTCCAATGATTCTCATTTCATTGAAGCTTTTATTTCTTAATAACCCTTTTACTTTTAATTTTCTAAATCCTGTTAAGCTTCTCTAATATTGTATTCAGTGTTGCATATCTTATTTTGCCTACTTTGACTTTCTTTATTTTCTTTGGCTTTGGTAGTTGGGACCCAGCTCCCTAGCTTATAGCAAAAATGCTGAAAATAATTGTTGACTAGTATCTTCCAATTACACTACAAGGCTCCTGAAAAAAACAGGAGTCTTGCATCTCTTTATCTAAAAATTATTGTCTTCACTTTAACTCTATTCCTTTCATATTATAACTATGAAAGGATGATAAAAACATGGCAAAAATTTTAGTTTATAATAATGATAACAATCGTATGGAAACATATTATAGAGGCGAAAATGAAGCTATGCCTTATAATTCTCGGCAGGACTTTAACTGTTGGTGAATTTAGGGGTTCTAGTAAAAGCCCTACTCTATGGACCAGCAAACGTACAATGCAGTCTTGGAACACTCAAAGATATATTTTCGGTCAGCCTATCCCCGTTGGATTTGCCTTTAAAAGGCCTTGGGAAGGAGGACACGGTTTCCAATCACAGCATTATGCAGGAGTTGCCTTTGATGTTCGGTCAAACCTTCTCAAATAGTAAAAGAACTGCTCTCAGAAACAGTGCTAAAAGCTCTGGTGTTTGGTCATATGTTGAGCCTTCATCTTTAACTCCGACATGGGTACATTTTGATAAACGTGCCTTAAAATCAGCATGTGCAAGTCGGTGGATTTCCTCAAGTAAAAAGAGGTAGTGTGCGGAATGTATACCTTAATCGCACAAGATGATTTAAATACCTTAGGTTTTTCTACTGGTGGATTAGATGGGATTTTTGGTGCTAACACTGAAAATGCAGTAAAAAGATATCAAGCAAGTCGTGGGCTTTCAGCTGATGGAATTATAGGCTGTAACACTTGGCGTTCTCTTCAGGAAAATGTAGTTGGTACACGGAAGAACCTCTACAACTCTTGATTAATTCATTATAAAAATAATAAAAAATTCTCAATGTTATCCTATATCTAACATTGAGAATTTTTTACTAGCCTGTTTTGCTCATAATCTCTTTTTTCATCTTGCTTATTATCTTTTTTTCTAACCTTGATATGTAGCTTTGTGATATTCCGAAGCATATCGGCCACTTCTTTTTGAGTTTTTTCGTCCCCGCCTGTTCTAAAGCCAAACCTTAGCTCCATTATATCCTTCTCTCTTGGGTTTAGCTTCTCCATTGATGCTTTAAGTAAGCTTTTGTCTACTTCATCCTCTATACCTCTTGATGTTACATCACCTTCTGTTCCGTAATATATCTGATAAAAGCAGCTCGTTTCCGTCTCCATCTTGATTTAGTGGCTCATCAATTGAGATTTCTCCTTTAATTTTGTTACTTCTTCTTAAGTACATCAAAATTTCATTTTCAATACATCTAGATGCATAAGTTGCAAGTTTAATCTTTTTATCTGTATTAAAAGTATTAATAGCCTTCATAAGCCCAATCGTACCAATCGAAATCAGATCCTCAATTCCTATTCCTGTATTTTCAAACTTTTTAGCAATATATACCACTAATCTTAGGTTTCTTTCTACTAAAGTTTGTCTAGCCTCCATGTCTTTATTTGCTAATCTTTTTAATACTTCCTCCTCCTCTTTAGGCTCTAATGGTGGTGGAAGTGTTTGACTACCTGCAATATAAAATATGCTTTCATTATCTGTATTTTCTCTTTTTAGGTACTTCAAATACAGGTTATTTAAAATTTGAATTAAGTTCAAGTTCTTTTTCACTCCCTTCGTCTAAAAGTTCAAGTCCAACCAATCCAGAATAACTTCCATTTTTCGAAACTGGCTTATTATATATTCCGAATAATTACATTATGTTTTTCTTTTTCCATACCATCAAATTTTATTGTAATTTTATCTGGTTTGAACCCAATTAGCATACCATTTTGCTTTCCGAAGTGATGAAAATGGTATAAGTCTAAATCTTGAAATATAGTCCTCCCCTATTTTGTCTATCAGCTTTTCATTACCTCCATATATGATTTCTTCTAATCCATCTAATACCTCATTATCTAGTATTTCCTTTAATCTGTCTTTTTCTACAACTATAACTGGCGTTTTTGTCAGTGGGTCCTTTAATAAATTCCCTGTATCTATCATTAATCTAGTATTTACGCTTCTTTCTCTATATTCTATTACCACTTCACAGAACATATCATTTTTACTTAATCTTGTTTTGATTATCTTAAATGCAATACTCAAGATTGCAAGCCCTACTATTGCTCCTAAAAAAGCTACTTTTATAGGATAAGTACCTGTTAAAAAGCCATTTTTGTACAGTATCTCTTGTGGCTTTATGTAATAAAGCAGGAAAAAAGCACAACCTCCAAATACAAACGATGCTAAATAGAATATTGTCATATACTTAAATAGCATTTTTAAGTTTTTAGGATAAAACGCTATATATATCATTACAATTGATAATATGAGTTTTGAAGCTAGATTTAGATAAATATAGCTATTTGTTAAATATGTACCGAATAGCATAAAGCGCTCCACATATACTTGATAATAACACCCTAAAAAGTTTACATTTTGTTTTAGTCACAATACCAGTTGCATAAAGTATAATTCCATTCATACATATATTCTCTAAGAAGACTACATCCAAATATATAGTCATTATTCTAAAGCATCACCTCCTAAAAAAGCCTTATATAAATTATAGTTCGTCTTTCGTTAAAATCTTGTCAAACTTTGGATGCGAAAAAAAGAAATAATCTTTTATTTTAGATTATTTCCCTTCTAATTAGATTTATTGTCTTATTTATTGCTAAATTTCATGTAAAATCTTGACATATTATAATATTTTCTAAAATATACTTGCGCTAAGTTTTTTTTCCATATATAATTATGAATAGAAATGGAGGGGTTCTATGAATAGAACTAAACGAAAAATATTTGAAACATCTATGAATTTATTTGCAACTAAAGGGTATGATGCAACAAGTATCGAGGAAATCACTTCTGTTGTAGGAGTTGCGAAAGGTACTCTTTATTATCATTTTTCTAGCAAGGAGGAAATCTTCACCTTCCTTATCGAAGAAGGAATGAAGCTTTTGCAAAATAGTATGACAATTAAAGTTGCAAACTGCGATAATTTAAGAGATAAATTAAAAGCAATTTTACTTATACAAATTAAAGTTATGGTCAAGTATCAAGATTTCATGACCATTGTTTTAAGTGAAGTTTTAGGAAACGATTCTAGAAATTTAACCTGCAGGAAATTTGTATTTGAATATATTGATATGCTTGAAAGTATTATAACTGAAAGTATACAAAATCGGTGAAGGAAACATACAAAATATAGGTTCTCCCTCAACCCTTGCAAGTGGTCTTTTTGGAACAACCTATGCTATTTTATTACATAAAATTAAATCTCAGGAAAATTTAGATATAAAAACTTTATATAAAGAATATGTTAATATTATTTTTAAACAAACTTCTTTGTAAAGCTTCTTCTATGTATTGGACAAAGTCCATATTTTTTAATTGCCTGAATATGCTCACCGAGTTCCATAACCTTTGTGCTTTGCAAATCCATACTCTGGATATATTTTATCATATTTAAGCATTATTCTATCCCTTGTAACTTTTGCAATTATTGATGCAGCTGCAATTGAATAGCAAAGTGCATCTCCTTTTATTATAGATTTATATGGAATTCCGACATGTATCTATTCCCTTTAGAGCATCTACTACTATAATATCTGGTTTTATTTCAAGTTCCTTTATCGAAGTTGTAAGCCCTAATTTTGTTGCTTGTAAGATATTTATTTCATCTATGATACCCTCGTCTATAATACCGCACACCATAGCTTACAGCATTTTTTATAATCTCTTCAAAAACTCTTTCTCTTTTTTTTTCTGAAACTTTTTTTGAGTCATTAACTCCCTCTATCATTGAGTCTCTTGGCATTATTGCACTTGCAACAACAACAGGACCCGCTAGTGGCCCTCTTCCTGCTTCATCTATTCCACATATATTTTTTAAACCCTGCTCATACAATCCGCATATCTATTTCTTTTAATTTTATTAATCTATTTTCTTCTTTTTCTGTCATTTATTATATTAATCTCCTGCACTTATCATATCAGATAATTTGTGATATATTTCTCCTGAATTTTCTACACCCTTTTCATATACTACTTCTATTCCATTTGGGTCATCATAATTTACATAGTAACCGGTCTTTTGCCTTTGCCTCTTTTACTCCCATATCATTTAAATCTTGTTGTGTAAGCTTATAAAAGTTTGCAAAGTCTCCCTCTGTCTGTTTTATTCCGTATAATTCACTTTCCTCCATATCTCCAATTTCAACTGCATTTAGCCTAGTCTCACAGCTGCTTTTGATTAACATCATAAAGGTCTCTACATTTGTAAACTTTCCAGTATTTATTAAGTTTACACCAATAGACACACTTGCATATGCAATTATTGCAAGAACTATTACTGTGATTACTAGAGTAACTAGCGTAATTCCTTTGTTATTCTTAATATTCATAGGTTAATTATTCCCTCCCAAATATATTATATTATAATTATATATGATTTCTTTTTTTTAATCAAGGTAAACTTGCACTTTTTCACAAATTTTTGTATAATACTTATATGAGAACTGTAATTGTAAGTAAAAAATTTGATAATAATAAATTAATACCCTTTCTTGAAGCAGAATTTCCTTTTGCAAATTCTAGCACCTTCTACAAAGCTCTTAGGAAAAGGGATATTAGGATAAATGATGTAAGAGTATCAGAAAATACTGTAATTCATGAGGGAGACAAAATTACTCTATATATAATTGATAGCTTTCTTTTTTCTGCTTATTTTGATATTCGTTGTATTTATGAGGATGAAAATATCTTAGTTGTAAATAAACCTAAAGGAATTGAAGTAAATAGCAGTCAAGTCTCTTTAACTTCTATTTTACAAGATAAATATTCTAGTAAATCTATTATGCCCTGCCATAGATTAGATAGAAACACTTCTGGCTTAGTACTTTTTGCTAAAAACTCTGCTTCCCTTGAAATTTTGCTTGAGAAGTTTAAAACACACGAAATAAAAAAGTTTTATAAATGTAAAGTCTTAGGTACCTTCGCTAAAAAACATGCTATTTTAAAAGCATATTTATTTAAAGATACTAAAAAATCTATGGTATATATTAGACAAGATCCTGAAAAAGGCTACAAGGAAATAATAACTGAGTACACAGTAATATCTGAAAATACTGCTGAAAATTACAGTATTTTAGAAGTAATACTGCATACTCGGTCGCACCCATCAAATTCGTGCCCATTTATCTTATATAGGTCATCCTATAATAGGTGACCGGTAAATACGGAATAAATAAGATAAACAAAGCATTTGGTGAAAAAGTACAAGATTTATGTGCCTTTAAAATTATTTTTAACTTTGAAGCAAATAGTGGCATTTTAAGCTATTTGAATAATAAAGAAATAGAAATTTCTTAGGTATTTATAAGATTTTTCTCAACTTTTCATTTGCTATTTTATATCCCAATCTATATAAATAATCAATTTTATTTGTATCTAAAAGAGATATATGTTTAGTCTTTATTTCTATAAGATTATCCGCTCCTTCTAATTTATAATTTGATAATTCATGAGAAAGTATTCCGATTGACTTCTCTATTGCTTCTATAATATTTATGTAATCATCTTGCTTCAATTCCTCCTTAAATACTACACTTATTACTTTATCTGCACCTATAAGCTTTGTCTCTTTCCACGGAACATTCTCCCTTATACCTCCATCTATTAGTTCAGTATTTGCATATCTGCAAGGACTAAACACACCTGGAAAACTACAACTCGCTCTTACAGCTGTTGCAATATCCACATCATGTACATATTGAGTAACATCATCATAAGTATTTCTCATTTGTTTTAAATGCTCACTTTTCATCTGTCTTGACGAAAAAATATATACCTTTCCATTATGTAAATCAACACTTGGAATAATAAGTGGTATTCTTATTTGTTTTATATTATCTACACCTTTAGCAATACAAAGCTTCCTCATAAGCTTTTCTAGTTTTTCTCCATTATTTAAACCTTGTATTAAAATTTTCCTACGAAAAATCAATCCGAGCTATAAGCTTAAATATATTTGAAATACTAATATAATTTATTTGACCACAATATTTCTTAAAAATTTCATATATTTCATCCGCTTTATACCCTACTGCATATAAAGTACTTACTATACTCCCTGACGAGGTCCCTGAAATATAATCAATTTTGATATTTCTCTCTTCAAAAGCCTTAAGCACTCCAATATGAGCTGCACCCTTCACCCCACCACCAGCAAGTGACAATCCAAGCTTCATAAATACCTCCTGTTTATTAATTCTAATTAATCTATTTTATTTAACAAGCTTGGCAATTGTGAAAATTTTCTGTGTCAGTGGGGACGGGGCATTTTGACACAATTTATAGTTTTCAATCAAAATACCTACACTTTTGCATATATAATGTTTTAGAATGTTATGCTTTTAGCTAATAAATTAAATTTTTAGCAGTTTTATGTTTATAATCTTTTAAATTTTATTTACTAAAAAAAAGTGGTGTTATAATGAAATATATTAAACAGATTTGGGAGGTATCTATATGGAAAATGTTAGCTTTAGCAATAGAACAAAATTAGCTATTGACCTAGCAAAAAAATCTGGGGAAGCAATTTTGCAAATATCACGAAATGGTGATATGCATATAAAAGAAAAAGGTATAAAAGATGTATTAACAATTGCAGATACTACAAGCGAAGAAATAATTATAAAAGGAATTAAAGAGTATTTTGATAATGATTCAATTATCGCAGAAGAAGGTGGAAATTGTCAAACTGGTAGTACAGAATACACTTGGGTTATAGACCCACTTGATGGAACACTAAATTTCTCTAGAGGAATTCCATTTTATTGTGTTAGTATTGGATATATGAAAAATAATAAACCCGCAGGTGGAGCTATTTTTATTCCCACTACAAATGAACTCTTTGTATGTGAACAAGGAAAAGGTTCATATTGCAATGGTAAAAGGCTTCAAGTTTCAGCGGTTTCAGAACTAGATAAAAGCTTAACAACAATTGGCTTTAATAATCGCTTCCCAGAAATGACTACATGGTTTTCAGAAATTCATAAAAATGCAATGGAGCAAATGCAAAACGTTGAAAAAATATTTTCTACTGTAATTTCTCTTTGTTATGTTGCTGCTGGCAAGACAGAAGCTCACATGGAATTATATTGCTATTTATGGGATATATGTGTTGGTTCTTTATTAATAGAAGAGGCTGGTGGAAAAGTTAGTGCTGAAAAAAATACTCCATTAGACTTTCTGAAAATTGAGAAGCAAGTTATATTAGGAACTAATAGAAAAATTCACAATGAATTCTCAGATATTATTGGCACAAATTCGAATTAATTCTACTGAATTAGTAAAAAAACTTAATTCCAGCTTCTAAGAGCTGAAATTAAGTTTTTTTCTTATTTCTAACTTCCTATCTCTTCACCTGTATCTCCTATAATTACATCACCATCCCTGAGGGTTTTATATTTAATATTGTTATTATTGCAATATTCTACTGAAGCATCGATTAATTTTGTTTCCTTATGGTCAGATTTATAATGTGGAAGAAATATATAATCAAAATATCCTAATCCATTCCATATTGTATCTATTTCATATGGATTAATTGTAGGGATATCACAAATATCCAATCCGTGTAAATCTTTTGCCAATACACATATTCCTGCACTATATCCTGCATACAAATAATTTTTATTATCTTTTATTGTTTTTAAATATTCATCAAATCCACTTAAATACATTGCTTGTCTCAATACAAATGTATTTCCACCTATAACATAAAAAGCATTAAATTCTTGTAATCTTTCAATTAATTGTCCTTTTCTATCAAAATAGTCTTTTAATGATATTACTGTAACATTAAATCCTAAATCAGTTAGTTCTTGAACATCTGCTTGAATACCTAATGTTTTTCTTTCACTTTCAGGATAAATGTCTCTTGAATTAGGTATTAGGCATATTTTATTATTATGCTCTTTTATCCATTTCTTTAGCTCTTCTTTTTTATTTCCAAGTTTATATGACGACAAATATAATTTCATCCTTTACCTCCATAACTCTTTTATTTACATATTAATAATTTATTAATCATTTTCAATCCTATAACTCTATATTAAATATAATTTACTATATCTTCAAATGTGTCATATCCACTTTCGCTATTGATGTGTCCTGCATTTGGTATTAAAACTTGCTCTGTTGCAATTTTGTCTGCAAATTCCTTTTCTACTTCATATTTTACATATGGATCATTATCTGAATAAAAACAAGTAATTTCATTTGCATATTTCTTTACATCTTCTAAATTATCAAAATACATTGTTTTATTAACTGCATCATATTCTTTATTTATTCCTAAATAATTATTAAATCCACACACAAATATTAGTTTCCTTACTTTAACTTTATTTTCTACTAAGAATTTGCTAACAAACACTGGTGCAATACTATGTGCTATTATTGTTGTGTTTTCATTGATTAAGCCTAAATCCAAATAATATTTAAATAGTTTACTCCAGTTTTCATAATTTTGATAACTTACTCCAACAGGAAATTGTGGTACATATACTTGTTTTCCTTCTGATGTTATAAAATCTTGTAACCAACTAAACCAATTTCCAAATGGACTTCCAAAACTTCCATGTATTATAAAATAATTTTTCATTTACTTTTCCTCCAATTTTTTATAATAAAATTTTAAAATTTATTTCATGCCCACCATAATACTTTAATATCACTCATATCAGAACCCTCCTAAATATTCCACTATTAGCTAATAGTGGAATATTTACTGTTATAATATCAGAATTAGATAATAACTCATCTAAGCTTAAAAATTCTACCCCTTGTTCTAACAAATCCTTGTGTTTTTTTGGATTTAAAGTATTACAGTAAATCTTCATATTAAATACATTTGCTATTTTTATTACTTCTCTTGATATTTTTCCTGCTCCTATTATTCCTATT
>CARDEQ010000031.1:7245-11150 GCA_948958005.1 uncultured Clostridia bacterium | reverse complement strand
CCACAAGGTTACTTTATAAGATTTTCAGAATCAGAATTTGAAAAATAAAAAATTATAATTCATAAAAAATTTTTTTAAAAAATCATCTTTTTAATTTTATAAAACTATTATTTAAAAGATAATTTTTCATAAAATAAAAAAGAGCTGTATCATAGTGAAATTTTTAAATTCAACATTGATATAGCTCCTTTTTATTATATTGAATTTTTATTTATAATTTTATAAAAATTTATTTTAAAGCACTATTTTTGTTTATACATTTTCATTATATCTTTTATTCCAGATTTTCCATAATTTAATATTGCATTTGAGTATATTTTTATTGAAACCTTAGCAATTACAAAAATTGTAATTATCAATATTCCTATTGATAAAATTACATCTGTGAGGCTTGCTACTCCCATCATTACTCTAAGTGGCATGCAAAATGGTGATGAAATTGGGAATAATGCTGCAAATGCATTAAGTGAACTTGTAGGGTTCATCATTGTAAAATACGCTAAATAGAAGCCTATTACTGCAAGTATTGCAACTGGTCCATTTGCAGACTGTACATCCTCTGGCTTGCTTACTGTTGATCCAGTTAGAGCATATAGTAAAGCATATGTAAAGTATCCAAGCAGGAAATATAATATTGTTATAACCAATAAATATGGTGTCATATTATCTAAATTAATTATACCACTAAGCATTCCCTCTGGTAAAAATAGATTACTTGAAATTATGGCTGTAACAATAATTAATAATATCTGCATTAAGCCTATAATACCTATTCCGATAGTTTTACCTAATACAATCGTGGAGGGTTTTGTTGAGGTTACAAGTGTTTCTATTATCTTTGATGTTTTTTCTGTTGTTATTGAACTAGATACTTGATATGCGCAGAAATATATTGCATAAAATAAAACTAATGATAATAGCATCATTACGACAGGATTTCCTTGGACTTCTTTTTCCTCTGTTTGCTTAAACTCAAATTCAAAATTTGGAGTTAAACCTGCAATTTGTTCTTGAGTCAAGTTCAATTTAGATATTTGCATATTTGTATATATACTAGATATTGCACTTACTAAACTTTCTGGCACCTTTTCTACATAAAGTAAATTTTTAACAACATATTCCATATTTACTTTGCCATTTTTATTTGTAATTATGAGGGCTTCAGAAATTTCCTCATTAGCAATTTTTTCTTTTATTTGTTCAAAGTCTAAATATTCATTTGTTATGTCAAATGAATATCCAAGCTCCATATCGTTTAGAGCATTTAAGCTGCCACTAAATATATCACTACTATCAACAATTAAAAGCTTTGTCCCCTCTTCTACCTCCTCATTAGAGGTATTATTTAATATATTAGGCACATTAAAGCCTATTACTATTAATGCTAATATGATTAAATTAGAAATAAGAAAAGATTTACGCTTTATCATATCTTTTATTGTAAATTTTGCAACTGTTATTAATCCCTTCATATTTACTCACCCACCTTTTCTATAAATATATCATTTAATGAAGGCTTCTTAATTTCAAACTTTAGTACTCTTTGCTTATTTTCTGCAAGTAAACTAAATAGTTTGTGGCCCTCCTCTTCATTATTTATTTTTATTTCATATTCATTATTCTTACTGTTCCTAATCTCTAATCCAAGTTCTTTGATATATTTTTCCACATTTTCTTCTGTGCTTAAATCTACTCTATTTGCTGGATAACTATTTTTTATTTCTTTCAAATTACCCTTTAGAACTGTTTTTCCTTTATTTAAAATTAGCACTTCACTGCAAAATTCTTCAATAGAGCTCATTTGATGGCTTGACATTATAATATATTTTCCATCCCTTACTAATTCTAATATTACTTCCTTCAAATTCTCTGTATTTACTGGGTCTAATCCGCTAAATGGTTCGTCTAGAACTATTAATTCTGGATTATGTAGTATTGCAGTAATAAATTGTACTTTTTGTTGATTTCCTTTTGAAAGTTTTTCTGCTGGCATATCTAAATACTCTTCTACCTTTAATTTCTTTGACCATTTTCTTATTTCTTTATCAGCCTCTTCCTTTTTCATTCCCTTTAATTCTGCAAAATATCTAAGCTGGTCATAAATTTTTGTTTTTGGATATATTCCTCTTTCTTCAGGTAAATAGCCAAAATTTACATTTTTTCTCTCAATTGCTTTTCCATTCCAAGATACCTCTCCACTATCTTTTCTTAGTATTCCAAGTATCATTCTAATAGTCGTAGTTTTACCGAGCTCCATTAGTCCCAAGGAGTCCAAATACTCCAGGTTTATCTAAATTTAATGTAACTCCAGCAACAACTGTCTTGTCTCCATAGCTTTTTCTGACATTTTCAAGTTTTAGTCCCATATTGTTTCTCCCTCCTATTTTTAATTATTTCTTTTAACAAAAAAATACACTATTAAGTACATTATTAATTGAAAAGCAATCGCAATTCCAATATATTTTGAAATATGCATATTGTTTGTAAATGCACTCACCATGCTCACTATAGCTTCTGCTATAAGAGTTATTCTAAATGTAATTGCCATAGCAGCTTCAGTTATTTTATTTAGTCTTTCGTCCTTTAACTCAATTTCCAATTTTTTGCCTTTATTTGGACTATTCAATGCTATAATGGATATAGTAAAAACGTATAAACCAACTCCAATTATACCACTGGCAAAGCCATTTATATAGCTATGTAGTTCTTCACCTACACTGCCTTTAAATATAATTGGATATGCAAAAAATAATATTCCAATAATAATACAAAATATTGAAAAAATTAGCTTTTGCTTAACAACTTTATTCATCTTCCCCCTCCTCATAAATAAATATTTCCTCTATAGCTTTATTAAAATGATTAGCTATTTTAAAAGCTAACAATATGGAAGGATTGTATTTTCCTTTTTCAATTGAAATAATTGTCTGCCTTGATACTCCTACAAAGTTCGCTAAATCCTCTTGCTTCTCATTATTTTGTTTTCTATACTCTTCAAGCCTATTTTTCAAACAATCACTCCTCTCCTGCAAAAGCAAAGTAAAGTTAACTTTACTTTATTATAGTACCATTTTTTTCTTATGTCAAGTTTCTTTTACATATTTTATTAAAAAATTAATTATTCTTTATCTATTAATTTGCAGCATAATAAATAAGCCTACTTGCACTGATCTATGCACAAGAAGGCTTATTATTAATTTTTTCTCTCTATTAATACAAGGTTATCTGATGTTATAGTATTGGATATGGTGCCTTCAGTATATTTCATATTTTTAGTGAAAACCTTTATTGTATCTCCAATTTTCAAATTAGTATGCTTTATTTCCCTTCCGCTATTGTCTTTAATTGGTACATTATCTAGACAAAGTAAATATGCTGCTGTAACATATAATCTCCCATCCTTGCTAACAGAATGCTCGTTATGCCATTTCATATCACCTTCATATATAGAATAATCTACAAGGTGTGATGGATTCTCAACACCAAAATTATCTTCTTCTATACTTATAATTGTTCCTTCAAATGAAGCTATTTGTTGCTGTCCACTATTGTCCTTGATTTCTTGATTTATCATATTATTCTGAATACTTATATTCTCCTCTTTATTAGTCTTTTCAAATATATTTAGCAATTTACCTCCAAATGTAAACGAAAATATAAAGATAACTACAATTAAAATTCCAAATATTACTCTTTTATTTTTCAAGCTCTAATTACTCCTTATTAAAAAAACAAATGCTCTATCAAGATTTTTATACCCATTCCTATTAGAATGACTCCTCCAAGGATTTGAGCTTTTTTCTCAAATCTATCTCCAAATTTATGTCCTATAACTACTCCTAAAGCTGATATAATAAATGTGACAGCACCAATTGTTAAAATTGATAATAATATGTTAGTTTTCA
>CARDEQ010000031.1:0-7235 GCA_948958005.1 uncultured Clostridia bacterium | reverse complement strand
GTTGCAATAGCAAGCACCACCATAGTTTTGAAGCTTATATCATCATCCACTTTTTCCTCTTGTTTAAACACTTCTCTTATCATGTTTATACCAATTAATGAAAGAAGTGTAAATGCTATCCAGTGGTCTATGGCTGTAACCATATTTTCAAAACCTTTTCCTAAAAGAAATCCAATTACTGGCATTCCAGCTTGAAATACTCCAAAATAGATACTTATAATTAGAACTTTTTTTATGCTCAAGTTTTTTATTGATAGCCCTTTACATATAGATATAGCAAAAGCATCCATTGCAAGCCCTATGCCAATTAATAAAACTCCTAATATTTCCATTTAAACCTCTCAAGAATTATTATTTTATTTCTTTTACTTTAAATCCTTCTTCCTCAATAACCTCCTTTATTTTTCCTTCGTCTATCTCTTTATCTGCCTCTAATATAGCTTCTTTTTTGTCTAAATATACCTCTACCTTTTTTACTCCTGATATCTCTTTTAAAACCTTTTCTACTGTCATTTTACAATGATTACAGCTCATACCCTCTATTTTTATTTTCTTTACAATGTTACTCATATTAACATTTCCTCCTTTATTATAGTTTGTTTTAAATCTTCTTAATCTAAGTGCATTTGTTACAACACAAACAGAACTCAAGCTCATTGCCGCCGCACCAAGCATTGGATTTAGTTTGAAGCCGTAAGTTAAAATAAAATATTCCGGCAAGCTACTGGTATTCCAACTAAATTGTAGAAAAATGCCCAAAACAGGTTCATTTTAATATTTTTGATAACTGCTCTACTCAGTCCGAATTGCAGACACTACATCTAGCAAACTATTTTTCATTAATACAACATCTGCCGCTTCTATTGCAATATCAGTCCCTGAGCCAATTGCTATTCCTACATCTGCTCTTGCAAGTGCTGGACTGTCATTTATTCCATCTCCGAACAAAGGCTACTTTTTTATTTTGCTTTTGAAGGTTTGAAACTTCTCCTTCTTTATCTTGTGGTAATACTTCTGAGATAATATTAGTAATTCCAAGCCTTTCTCCTATTTTTTCAGCTGATTTCTTATTATCTCCTGTTATCATAACTATATTAATGTTTTTCTTCTTTAATTCCTTAATTGCCATATAACTTGTTTCTTTTATTTTATCTTCTACTGCAACTATTCCAATTATACTCTCTTCATTTGCAAAATACAATACTGTCTTTCCTTGATTTAATAAATTTTCACTTTCATTCTCTAAAAGTATATTAATATTATTTTCCTTCATAAAAGCAATATTCCCGCCAAAATATTGCTCTCCTTGTATTGTGCCTTTTACCCCTCTACCTGCATTCGAGACAAAATCTTCTACTTGAGATAATTCTATTTTCTCCTCTTGAGCCTTCTCAATTATTGCTTCTGCTAATGGGTGCTCTGAAGCTTTCTCTAAACTTCCTGCTAACTTTAAAAATTCTTTTTCATCTAACTTTGTTACTATATCTGTAACCACTGGCTTCCCTTTTGTTATAGTTCCTGTTTTATCTAAAACAACTGTGTCTACTAAATGTAATATTTCTAGACTTTCCGCTGATTTGATGAGAATACCATTTTCTGCCCCTTTACCAGTTCCAACCATAATGGCAACTGGAGTTGCAAGTCCGAAGTGCACATGGGCATGATATTACCAAAACTGCAATACCTGTTGTTAACGCAAATTCAAAACTTTCTCCTAAGATTAGCCAAATTATTGCTGTCAATGCTGCAATTCCTATAACTACTGGTACAAATACTCCACTTACTTTATCTGCAATCTTTGCAATAGGAGCCTTTGAGCTTCCGAGCATCCTCAACAAGTTTTATAATTTGTGAAAGCGTTGTATTTTCTCCAACCTTAGTAGCTTTTATCTTCAAATATCCATTTTTATTTATTGTACCTGAGATAACCTCATCATTAACCGTTTTTTGCACTGGTATACTTTCTCCTGTTATGCTTGCTTGGTCAACTGATGAACCTCCCTCTATAATCACTCCATCAATAGGAATGCTTCCTCCTGGTCTAATTAAAACAATATCCCCTTGCAAAATTTCGTTAGCTTCAATTTCTTTTTCCTCTCCATCTCTTATAACTATTGCTGTTTTTGGTGCTAAATTTATAAGTTTACTTATTGCATCACTTGTTTTCCCCTTCGACTTCGTCTCTAAATATTTTCCGAAGTGTTATTAAAGTAAGTATCATTCCTGCTGATTCAAAATACATATCCATAGCATATTTTTCAGCAAGCTTTATTTGCCCATGTCCTAAGCCATATCCTATCATGTATATTGCAAATATCCCATAAATCGTTGCAGCAAATGCACCTATTGCAATTAATGAATCCATATTTGGACTTCTTTTAAATAATCTTTTGAAGCCGAACTATAAAATAATTCCTATTTACATATATAATTGGAAGTAAAAGTAACATTTGTGTAAGCCCAGATGTTACTCCATTTTCTGCTCCATGAAATAGTTCATTTATAATCTGTGGCACAGGAATTTTTAAATACTCATATAGCATATGATGCATTGCAACATACATAAGTGGTATCAAAAAAGCAATAGAAATCCATAGTCTCTTTTTCATTGCTTTTATATTCTCTTTCGTCTTATCTTCTTTTGCTTCATTCTGCTTAACCTCTTTAGCATCTGTATGAACCTTCGCTCCATATCCTGCATCAATTATAGTTTTTATTATTAGCTCATTGTTTAAAGTTTGTTCGTCATATTCTACCTCCAAGCTATTTGAAAGCAAATTCACATTAGCAAAGCTCATACCGTTCTAAGCCTCTTACAGCCTTCTCAACATGGCTTGAGCAGCTACTACAAGTCATACCTTGTATATCAAATTTGACCTTTTGCATAAATCCTTCCCTTCTTTAATTTAATATTTACAATTCTATCACAAAAATGTAAAAAAATAAAGCTATTTAAATATATACCTATCTAAATAGCTTAGTTAATTTTATAAAGCTCAAGCTTATTCCTCTTCTAGCCTCATACTTTCAAATTGACTATTATATAAACTTGCATAAAATCCATTTTTCTCTAGTAGCTCTTCATGACTACCTTGTTCTATTATATCTCCCTCATTCATTACTAGAATTATATCTGCATTTTTAATGGTTGATAATCTATGTGCTATTATAAATGATGTCCTTCCTTTTGTTAGCTTATCCATTGCCTGCTGCACAAGCTCCTCCGTCCTTGTATCTACATTGCTAGTTGCCTCATCTAGTATTAGAAATGGCGAATTTGCAATCATTCCTCTTGCTATTGTAAGAAGCTGTTTTTGTCCTGCTGATATACTTTCTGCATCAGTCAAATCACTATCTAGTCCTTTAGGTAGTCCATTTATAAAATGCTCAAGCCCAACAATTCTACATGCTTCTAGTACCTCTTTGTCTGTTACATTTTCTTTATTATATACAATATTTTCTCTTATAGTACCATTGAATAACCAAGTATCCTGCAAAACCATAATAAATAAATCATGTATATTGTCCCTAGTAAGCTCTTTAGAATCAATTCCATCAATTGTAATCTTACCAGAATTAATCTCATAAAACCTCATTAAAAGGTTTACCAAAGTAGTTTTACCAGCACCTGTTGGTCCAACTATTGCAATCTTTTGTCCTGGCTTTGCTCTGCATGAAAAATCCTTTATTACCAGCTGACTTGAATCGTCATATCCAAATTTAACATGCTCAAACTCAATATTTCCTTTTACCTTCTCCTTATCTAACTTTTTTGTTTTGCCTCCTTCTTCTTGCATTTCTCCTTCTTCTAAGAATTCAAATACTCTCTCACTTGCAGCTGCTGCAGATTGAAGATTTGTTAATCCTTGTGCAATTTGTTGAAGTGGTGATGTAAATAATCTTGCATAAAGAATAAAAGCAACGATAACACCAAAGGTTATAATTTCTTCTTTAACTAATACTGCACCCATAACACATACTGCAACATAACTTAAGTTTCCGACAAATGCCATTATTGGCTGCATAAGTCCTGATAAAAATTGACTTTTTCTGCTACATAAAAATAATCCTTCATTTAATTTCTGAAAATCATTTATAGCCTTCCTCCTTCCATTATATACTTTTACAACGTTATATCCAGAATACATTTCCTCTATATGTCCGTTTAAGCTTCCTAGCTCAACCTGCCTTTTATTAAAATATTTCTGTGATTTTCCGAAGTATTCCAAACATAAATACAAAGCCTATAAGAGAAGTTAAAATAGCAGTTAAAGCCATTATCCAGTTTGTATAAAACATCATAATAACAGCTGCAATTAAAAGTGCAATTGCTGATGTAAAGCTTCCTAAATTCTGACTAACTGTCATTCCTATTGTATCTACATCATTTGTAACTCTTGATAAAATATCTCCAAAAGAGTGCTTATCAAAATATCTTAATGGAAGTCTATTTATCTTTTTTGAAATATTGGTTCTAAGCCCTTTTGCTAACTTATTTGCAGATGTTGCCATTATAAAACCTGCACAAAAGTCAAAAGCTGCACTTGTTAAATAAATACATATCATAAATATTGCTATACTTTTTAGCTTTTCAAAATCTATGCCAGTAATTAATCCTACTGTGATTGTATCTGTAAGCTCTGAAAGTTTATTAGGACCAATTATAGCACAAATTGAACTTACAATTCCACATATAATTGCTATAATATAAAAAATCCTTAATTTTTTATTATAGCCGAAGAAGTTTCATTATAGATTTTTTAAAATTCTTTGGTTTTTCATACACACGATTTGGTCCAACATTTCTTTGTACATGTTTTTTCTCATTATTCTCCATCCTCTAACTCCTCCTTACTTAACTGTGAATATGCTATTTCTCTGTAAACCGAGCAGTCTTTAAGAAGCTCTTTATGCGTTCCCTTTCCGCACACATCTCCCCTCATCTAACACTAGAATTTGGTCAGCATTCATTACTGTCCCTATCCTTTGAGCAACAATTATATTACTTGCCTCCTTTGTATATTCTTTAAGCTCACTCCTAAGCTTACTATCTGTTTTATAATCAAGTGCTGAAAAAGAATCGTCAAAAATATATATTTCTGGATTTCTTGCAATTGCCCTTGCTATTGCAAGTCTTTGCTTTTGTCCCCCACTTATATTACTTCCTCCACTTGCTATGTGAGACTCATATCCCTCTCCCATTTTCTCCACGAACTCTTTTCCTTGTGCAACTTCTATTGCTTTTATAATTTCCTCTTCATTTTTTTCCTTTCCACCTTCACCATAGCCTACATTTCCTTTTACGGTATCACTAAACATTACAGCTCTTTGCGGAACATAACCAATCTTGTTGTGTAAAAACTCCTGATTATATTCTTTTACATTAATTCCGTCAACTAATACTTCTCCCTTTGTTGCATCAAAAAACCTTGGTATCAAGTTAATTAAAGTAGATTTTCCGGCACCCTGTTGAGCCTATTATTGCAAGTGTTTCTCCCTTATTCACTCTAAATGATATGTCTTTTAACACATTTTCCTGCCCATCTGGATATTTAAAATATACATTTTTAAATTCTACGGCTCCCTTCAAATCCGTTTTATTTTCTCTTATCTCGCCATCTCTTATCGAAATTTTACATTCGAAAACTTCTTTTATTCTATTTGCAGAAACTGACGCCCTAGGCCACATCATAAATATCATAGCAAGCATTAAAAATGATATTATAACCTGCATTGCATATGCTGAAAAAACAACCATATTACTGAAAATTCCTATTTTATCAGCTATACCTGCATTCTGTATCATATATGCTCCTGCAAAATATATTGAAAGGGTAATTCCATTCATAATTAAATACATAATAGGTGACATTATTGCCAGCATTCTTTGGTTAAAAGTCTGAAGCTTTGTCAAATTAGCATTTTGTTCATCAAATTTTTCTTCTTGATATTCCTCTGCATTAAATGCTCTTACAACTCTAATACCTGTTAAATTTTCACGTGTTACATTATTCACCTTATCAATTAATTTTTGAACCTTTTTGAAATTTGGTAAAACTAATTTCATTAAAATTCCTATTGTTAAAATAAGTATCAAAACAGCTCCACCTGTAATTGCACTCCAAGTGAAGTTTTTATCTAATATCTTAAGCACCGCCCAAACAGCTGTTATTGGCGCTTTTACTATAAGCTGGAGTCCCATGGCAAGAAACATTTCAACTTGTGTGACATCATTTGTAGTTCTTGTAATCAAGCTACTTATAGAAAATTTATTCATTTCCTCCATGCTAAAATCTTCAACTTTTTCAAATAAATCTCCTCTAATCTTCTTAGAAAATGATGTTGCAATATATGACGCAAAATATCCGTACAACACAAGCAGCAGCTAAGCTTCCTGCTGCACATGCAAGCATAAAACCCCCTTGTTTTAATATATCCTTAATTTCGCTTCCTTGAGTCTGAACAAGTTTTGTTATTTCTGACATATAATCTGGCATTTTTAAATCTAGCCATACTTGAAAAATTATAAATATCAGACAAACTCCAATAAGCAAAACCTCTTTTTTATTTAATTTTCTAAGTAATTTTAGCATTTTTTATCTCCTTTTTTAATACTGTTTTTCTATTATACAATGAATTTTCCGAAAGTCAATGTTTTTTTGGTAAATTTTTTGTGAAAAAAGGAGAATATTTGTTAGGATAATATTTTTTACTATCCTTCAATTTTCTTTGCATATTCCTCTATAATATAATTTTGCCAATCTCTGCACATTTTGTGTTCATATTCTTTTGGATTTACCCAAAGCACAGTATGATCTTTTTCAATTGGCTCTGTTACCTTTTCGTCAAATTCTGCAATATATACATTTGCAATTACTTCAATATATCCTTTTTCTTTATCATATATGTAATCTCCAACTTCGTCAAATTCTCTAATATTTTTTATTGTATATCCCGCTTCTTCGAGCAGTTCTCTTCTTAGTGCTTCTAACTTTGTTTCACCTTTTTCTATGCCTCCACCCAAATAAAAATAACTTTTTCCATCTGTTACAATTCCAACCTTTTCCTCATTTTTTTTGACAATAATTGCATATGCTCCTGGTCTTTTTCTATATTCAATATTTTCATTTTTGCATCCGACAATATTTCATTTATTTGCTTCCTCCTATAAATTCATATATCTTATTCCAATCATTTATATCAACTATTTCACTATTTCTACTATTTCCATCTGT
>CARDEQ010000030.1:0-11648 GCA_948958005.1 uncultured Clostridia bacterium | reverse complement strand
ATGAAATCAGATATTACCCCTGAGTTAAGAGAACTTTACAGAAAAAGATATCTGCTTAATTCATATCGTACATTACATAATGAGCAAATTTTTTCAGGAAAGCCCAATGTTTTCGCAAGTTTTTTTGAAAATTTCTCAAAGCATTTAAATAAAAATAATATGCCTCTTGCATTAGGACCACACTTTGAAAGGGATTTCCCTAGTGAAATTAATGAAAATATAAATCAAGAAGCAACAAATAAAAACCTTGTAAAAGCTCTTGCTGGATATTATTCTAATGCATCTGGTGAATATAATGAAGAATATGAAAATACTCTTGTGCAATATTTTAAAGAGCATTACAATGAGTTAATGCAAAATAATGAAAATGGTTTTTTGTTAGAATTTTCTAAAGAATATGAAGCCGAAAATACTGAAAATGTAAAAACTAGTGATTTATTTAAAATTGCAGAACAGTTTGGTATAAACACTCAAAATTATCAAAATAACTTTGGAGCAAACTTAATTGTAAAGGACGAATTAATTTATGAGAAAAATACTAATGGTTTAAACATAATATATGCAACAGATAAGGCTGTAAATGGTATTGTAAATGATTTATATGGTGAAGCATTATATCATAGTCATTTGGCAAAAGAAAATGCCCAAAAAGCAAACCTAGCTGCAAATTTAAGAGCTGAATTTATTACTTATGCAAATAATAATGATATTAATTTAGGTAATACAAAGAATTTGAATACTCAAAAGAGATATATAAAAAAGAAGCACAAAGCTGAAAGTAAAATAATCGACTTTAGGCAAGAAAGTTGCTAATATAAATAAAACCTTAATGTTTTTATGCAACATTAAGGTTTTATTATGTTAAAATCAACTAATTGTATAAATATATACGATAGAGAAATCTTAAAGATTAACCACCTTGCTTGGCTCTATACGGCTAGCTACATCTATTTCAAGTTCTTTTATATTCACTCCTTGACACAAAAGCTCATTTTCTACGCTTTTATAAGCGAGTTCTGGAAAGTTGCTTTCTTTACTAAGATGACCTAGCATTACATTCTCTAACCCGTATTCAAGGAGTTTTGCAATAGTTTTGCCTGCTTCATTATTTGAAAGATGACCTCTATTTCCAGCTATTCTAGTTTTTACAGAATATGGGTATGCACAGCTTTTTAAAACCTCTGGCTCATAGTTTGATTCTAATAAAACAAACTTGCTTTGTTTTAAATTGCCTATCACTTCATTTGTCATTTCCCCTAAGTCAGTAGCAACACTTAATTTTTTTCCAGCATGCTCTATACTAAATCCACATGATTCCATAGCATCATGCGACGTACCAAACGGCATAATCTTCAAATCTCCTATTTCAAAGCCTTCCCCTATTTTAAAATAGTTTTTATCCTCGACATTAATAACTAATTTTTCATTATCTATGCCATTCCAAGTTCCCAAACTAGCATATATAGGTATATTATATTTTTTAGCTATTGTTCCAATACTTCTTATGTGATCTATATGTTCATGTGTAACTAATATTGCATTTATCTCGTTTATATCTATATTTATACTGTCTAAGCCTTCTACTATTTTTTTTGCACTTACTCCGGCTATCAACAAGTATCTTTGTTTCGTTTCCTTGGACAAACAGGCTGTTTCCAGTGCTTCCACTGTATAAACTGCAAAATTTCACTGTTTTTCCCTCTCTATTCTTCTACTCTTTTTATTTTTGCTCCTAAATTAATAAATTTCTGCTCTATATTTTCATATCCTCTATCTATATGTTCTATATTATATATTTGTGTAGTTCCATCTGCTGCAATTCCAGCAATTACAAGAGCTGCTCCTGCTCTTAAATCTGTTGCATTAACTGGTGCTCCGAATTAGCTTGTCTACTCCTTCAAAAAATGCAACTTTTCCTTGTGCTGTTATCTTAGCTCCCATTTTATTTAATTCTTCTGTATATTGAAATCTTGAATCCCATATACTCTCATTAATAACACTGGTACCATTTGCAATAGCCATTGCGACTCCCATTTGTGGTTGAAGATCTGTTGGAAACCCTGGATATGGAAGTGTTTTTATATTTATTTTATTTGGTCTTTTACTACAAGTTACTCTTATTGCTTCTCCTTCTATATCTTTTACCTCAGCACCCATTTCTATTATCTTTGCTGTTATTGATTCTAAATGTTTAGTAATGCAGTTTTTAATTAATATATCTCCTCTTGTAGCAACTGCTGCAAGCATAAAAGTTCCTGCTTCTATTTGGTCTGGAACAACAGAATATGTTTCATTCTTTTTTAGTTCTTTTACACCTTGTATCCTTATTCTATCTGTACCTGCCCCCATTATATTGGCTCCCATTTTGTTTAAAAAATTTGCTAAATCTACAATATGTGGCTCCTTTGCCGCATTCTCTATTGTTGATGTTCCGTTCTGCGAGTACTGCCGCAAGCATTGCATTTATTGTTGCTCCTACTGATACTATGTCTAAATATATTGAGTTCCCTTTTAACTTTTTTGCTTTTACTTCAATTTTTCCTTGCTCAACAGAAGCAGTTGCACCCAGTGCTTCAAATGCTTTTATGTGTTGATCCATTGGTCTTGCACCAAGTTTACAGCCCCCTGGCATTCCAACTATTGCATGTTTGCATCTGCCAAGCAGTGCACCAGTTAAGTAATATGATGCCCTGAATTGACTTGTTAAATCTAAAGGTGCTTCTACATCAGTTACATTTCTTGAGTCTACTTCTAAAGTATTTTCTGAAATTTTTTTTATTTTTACTCCAAATGCTTCCAAAATTTTACAAGACATCTTTATATCACTAATATTTGGTATATTTTCTATTATAGATATTCCATTAACTAATATTGTTGCTGGAAGTATTGCAACAGCTGCATTCTTTGCGCCACTTACTGTTACTTCTCCTTTTAATCTTGTTTTTCCTTCTATTACTATTTTTTCCAACTGCGTTTCCCCCATGTGCTTTTATTTTCGGTATAACTATACCATAAATTCTTTTTATTTACAAGATATTTTTGTAAATATGACTTAATTTAATTATTACACCTTTTTTATCTTATATTCATATATTATGTTAGATATTTTATTTGGGAGGATTTATATGTGGGCTATGAGTCGTGGTTATACTTATGATATTTTGATAATGGATATTGATAGGATTAAACTTGCATATCCTTTTGTTCACGTTGGTTCTATTGGAAGGAGTGTAATGGGAAGAGAGATTCCTTATTTGCGTATTGGAAATGGGGAAAAAGAAGTGTTTTATTCTGGTTCAATTCATCGGAAATGAATGGATTTGTTCTCCCGTGCTTATGAAATTTGTGCAAAATTTATGTGCTGCTTATGTAGATAATGGAAGCATTTATGGCTACTCTGCAAGAAATATTTTGAATTCTGCTTCTATTTATATTGTACCCATGTGTAATCCTGATGGAGTTGATTTAGTAAATGGTGCTATTTCTAAATCTTCTCAGTTTTATAAGAAGGCTGAAGATATTTCTAAAAATTATCCACAGGTGCCTTTTCCTTCTGGTTGGAAGGCTAATATTGAAGGTGTAGATTTGAAAAGATACCAAACATATTGTAAAGTCTTGTAATACTTTGATTACACGGCTTTGCGTTTTATTGTTTTAGATTAATTTATCAAAATTTCTTCTTGAATATAAAATTCTTCTTACTTCCATAGTATTATCTTTTACAGTATAAAACACTGTATAATTCTTTACATATATTTTATAATATGTATTCTTTCTCTTTTTGATTGACAGATACTTTTCGTAAGAATCTGGATTATATGCTCTTTGTTGTATTTCTTTTTCTAATTCATTTACAAAATTATTTGCAGCTATTTCATTTACTAATTCATATCTTATATAATCAATAATTTTGTTTAAATCATTATAAAATAAAGGAAGATATTTTATTTTATATTTTTTGTTCATTCAGTTTCCTCCTTATTTTTCCAAAAACTTCTTCATGGGTTAAATATTTAGTATTTGGATTTTCTGCTTCTTTATCTGCTTCATCCAATGCTTTTTCAATATAGTCATTATATTCTGCATCACTAATTAATTTCGAATATTTTTCTAAACTCATTACTACCATTGAGCCATATCCATTTTTCGTTAAATAAACTGCTTCATCTTCTCGTAAAACTAAATCTTCAATCTCTGGATATTTATTTCTTAAATCTGATACTGGTCTTATATTTATCATAATTTATTCGCTCCTTATCTTTATACTGTCATTATTTTATCATTATTTTATGATTTTTTCAATATTCTATGCAAATTTTAACCTATTTTTTTCTTGCTCTTTAAGTAGTTCTTCAATTTTGATAAATTCATCTAGGTTTTCATTAATAGAATTTAATTTTGAAAAGTTGAAATATATATACACATTTTTGTCTTTATCTATCTCAATTTTGTTAATTAATCTGTATAAATACATTTTATCTATTTGCTCTAATTTCAAAAAGTTTTCTATTAATTCATCTAATTCTTTTTCTTCTTTTGTTTTGTTCTTAGTATTTATTTTGTCTTCTGCTCCAATTAATTTTTGCTCTAATTCTTCTTTTTGTTTCATTAGGTTTGTTCTGTCAAATATGAATTTTTGTGATACCCTAATGTAATCTTGTTCAAGAATTATGCCTTGTAGTTTATCCATATACATCTTGTCTAAGTTGTTATTTATATCCAATATAGCTTTATCAATTTGTTCTATTTTTTTCTTGTATCCATCTCGAATATCAAAGGTTTTATTTTGATATTTTTCATAAATGAAATAGAAAATTTCTTTGTCAGCATATATTTGGCATATCTTTTTTACAACATAAATAATATGCTTTTCAAACTTTTCATAATTGATACTTAATGGATAACACCCTCTTGATTTGTGGTCGCTACAAGTTATATATGGATGTGATGTGCTATTTCTTTTAGAGTTCTTTTTTAGCACGATTTGCAGTTTTCTTTTGCAATGATAACAGTAAAGTAGCCCTCTTAATAAGTAGTCGTATTTTAGTTTTGTGTTTGTTCCCCTTTTTTCAAGAATACATTGTACCTTTTCAAAGGTGTCTTTGTCGATAATAGATTCATGTGTATTGTCAACTCTTATTTGATTTTCTTTTTCTACAGTTCTTATTTTATGTACTTTATATGAAACAACGGATTTCTTATTTTGGATTGTGTTTCCAATATACACTTCGTTTTTTAACATATTGCATAAAGTAACCTCATTCCAATCATAGTTTGTTTTATTCTCATCTTGAATATCCCCTGTTTTCCTATATCCTGTTGGAGATAAGTATTTGTTAGTGTTTAGATAATTTACTATTTCAACACTTCCATGTCCATTTGCATACATATCAAATATCTTTTCTACAATATCTTTTACTTGTTCATCTATAATTAGCTTATTTTTAATGCTAGGATGTCTTTTATATCCGATATGCTGGAATGCTACACATATATTCTCCATTCTTTTGTTTTTCCTTATAGACACTTCTAATTTTCTTTGATATATCTTTAGCATAATAATCATTCATAATTGCTTTAAAAGGCGTTATATCGTTATTTGTGCTATCTATATATGTGTCTATGCCATCTGCTATTGCAACATACCTAATATTGTTTTGTGGAAAGTAATTTTCTATGTAATGCCCTGTTTTAATATAGTCCCTTCCAAGTCTTGATAGATCTTTTGTTATAACCATATTAATAGTTCTGTTCTCAATATCTTGTAGCATTCTATTGAATCCAGGTCTATCAAATGTAGTTCCAGAGATACCATCATCAACATATTCTTTGATTAGATTTAAACCATTCTCCTTTACATATCTTTGCAAAATATTTCTTTGATTACCGATACTTTCGCTTTCTTGTTTGTCGCCATCTTCTCTTGATAGTCTTATATATATTCCGTACTTTGAAGTTTTGACTATTTAAGTTTAGCATTTAACCTCCTATCCGTAATCATCTACAAGTACTATTTTAACGTGCTCTGTTTCAATTTGCAAATATTATTTCATTTTCGTAAAGGTTACCTTTTATCCGTTTTTAATTTTTCAATATAATCTTTAAAAATTAGCCCTACTGCTTCTTTCACATCTTGTTTTTCTTCTGTAAAAATACAATATGTATTAAATTCTAATTTATCTACTTTTATAGTTTGTTTATCTTTCTTCACATTGGCATCAACTCCTATATTTTTATTAAAGTATTCTAATACAGAATATTAGAGAAAATGACTTGGTATGACACTTATAGTAAGTATATTTGTAAATATTAATGTCTTAAAAAAGCACAAAAAAAGAACACCCAATAATGTTTTCACACTATTAGGTGTTTCTATTTATGCAAAAATTTACTAACACTTTTTTATAACTAGAATATCTAAGTGGCATAAGGCTTTGCCACGTTTTTGGTTTACTTTTTATACATCAACTTTTGAACGTAACAATCTATATGTAATACCAAAGTCATATTACATTTACAGCCATATTTTATAATGCTTTATTTTATTTGTCAAGACCCATTTGGAAATTTCTTACATTCCAAAATTAAGTTTATTGCATCTGAAAAGCCGTATTTTGTAAAACTTTTCATTTTCATAAGCCCCTATGATGTTAATTTTATCTATGTAACTGTCTAGGCTATTCCTAACTTCTTCTAATTTTTCTGAATTGTTTGATAAATCGCTTATTATTGCAAATAACTTATTATAGCTATCATTATTTCTTGTTAGCTTTTTTATCTTTTGTTTATCCATTTCTGTTAAAGCACATAGTTCTTCTTCTCTACTTTCAAATAAATTTTCTAATATTCCCTTTTCATCTTCGCACATATTTATGATTTACTTGTAGTATAACGTGCTCAAATTAATTTGTCAGCCCCTTTTTTAATTTTTTAAATATAAATTGATTTTCGTATTTGGTATACAAACTAGCTTTAATATTATGAAACACTAAATTTTAAAAGTTTCATAATAAAAATTTATAATCATCATATAATAATATTAGAGGTTATAGAATGAATTTTACTATATTTTATGAAAAAAATCCAAACTTAAATTATTTCGAAAAATTTTGCATTTATCAAAATAATTTTATTATTAAAGAATTTTATTATTATTTTCCGTTTAATTTTTCTTTGATTCGCTGTACTAATTATAATTATTATGATATAATATCAAAAATTGACTTTAGCGAATTTTGTAGTAGATTAAATAATAAGGAAGGAATAAAAATGGAAAAATCATTTTCACAAGTATGTAATAAAGAAGAATCTTTGTCTTATTCTAATGACGATTTATTTAATATTACTTCATGGGGAGCAGATTTATCTTTTCGTGAATTAATAATGATGTATGATGATAAAGACTTAATTAAACCTAGCTTACAACGTAATTATGTATGGAAATTAGATGAAGCCAGTAGACTAATAGATTCTATCTTACTAGGGTTACCAATACCTAGCATTTTCTTAGCTAAAAAAAATGAACAACAATTTATAATAGATGGATATCAAAGAATAAGAACAGTTTACGACTACGTTAAAGGAATTTTTTCTCAAAATGGAAAAGTATTTAGGCTTTCGAATTCAATAATTATAAATGAAAGATGGAGAGGTAAAGCTTTTTCTGAATTGTCAGATGATGAACAAAGACGTATAAAAAATACTACCATTCATGCTATTATATTTGAGCAAAAAAAGCCTAATAATGATACTGGTATGTTCCAAATCTTCGAACGTATTAATACATCTGGACGTACTCTATCGCCACAAGAAATTAGAAACTGCGTATATCATGGTAGTTTTAATAATTTATTAATAGAATTAAATCAAAATGTTGATTGGAGAGTATTATTAAATTGTAAAGAAGATATAAGAATGATTGATATGGAAAATATTCTTAGATTTTTCGCTATTAGTGATATTCAAAATACAAATTTTTATAATAAAAATCAAATTATTTTAAAGAAATTTTTAAATGAATATATGTCTTCTAAATCAAACTTAGATGATACAGAATATTTAGAATTAAAAAATAAATTTGAGAGAACCATGCATCTTATTAATGTATATTTAGGCGATATTGCTTTTAATAATGTATCATTTAAAGGGATGGATAATGAACAAGTTAATTTCAGTGACAAATATGTTTCTAAATTTCATCCTACTATTTTTGAAGCTGTGGCTGTAGCTTTCTTATATGCTTCTAGTTTAATGGATTCAAATAATTGGAATAAAGATACTTTAAAGCAAAATCATAAAAAATTACTAAATGATGAAAATTTTAAAGATTCAATAAGTAAT
This sequence comes from uncultured Clostridia bacterium, assembly GCA_948958005.1. Taxonomy (GTDB): domain Bacteria; phylum Bacillota; class Clostridia; order TANB77; family CAG-508; genus JAAWPK01. The sequence goes on along the minus strand of CARDEQ010000030.1, from coordinate 3,308 downwards.
AGAACTACTAATTTAGATAATATAAAAAGAAGAATTTCTTTAGCTACACAATATTTATTTGGACTAGATTATGAATGGAAATAATATACAATTAATTGATGACTGTAATACAGAATTAACTAATATAAAATTATATATCAATAAAAATCCTCTTGATTCTATGGTAAAATATTTAGTTTCATATTCTGTTATTAGAAGCTGTGGTACTGTTGAGATTGTTTATAAAGATATAATATATAATCATCTTATACAGAATGCAAACAAGGAAGCTATTTCTTATTTTTCCAAAAATATTAAAGATAGTAGCAGCAATCCCAAAACAGGTAGAATTAGTAGTTTATTAGAACAAATTAATCCAAAATGGAAAACTTCCTTTGAAAATAATTTGAAAGATACTGTTGATAAGGAACATTTAAATTCATTAGTTACTTTAAGAAACCAAGTTGCTCATGGAAGCTCAATTACCGCTTCTATTGATAATATAATAAAATATTTTGATAGTGGATGTAATATTTTAAATATTTTAGATTCTATAGTAACTGCAGAAATAGATAAATAAACCTTAGCGTATTTATCTATTTCTTTTTGTTAATTATTCCAAATATTCCTTCAATCCATCAACAATTTTATAAACCTTTGTCATTGGATTTCTTTCTGATGCTTGTCCATTTTTATTTAGTTCTTCCATTTGTTTGCAATTTTCTATTGCAATATGTAGCTTTCTATCTTTTGTGACTTTTTCAAAGATATTAGGATCATTTTTATTGTACTCTCCTAACCCATTCTTTTGAAATTCTTTGTTAAGTTCATCTAAAACATCTTCTTTAGAAATATATTTAGTTACTTTCTTTAAATGTGCTAATAACCAAAGTTCAAAATTAGGGTTTGACCAACAAGCGTTATAATCACAATTTGCTATTGCTTGATTAAATTGCTCCTCACTATAATCATCTTTATCAAATACTACCCAGACTTGTCCATATACCTTACTTGCATAGTTTACAAATTTTTGAGTGTATTTTACTAAATCTGTAGTATTTCTTCCTGTGCCTTTTATTTCAATATTAGGAATTAGCACATCTACTTTATTACCATACTGTTGATTAATTTGTTTCTTTAGTCCATTAAAATAATTAGGCTCTGTTTTCTTTCCCTCACATACAATTAAGTAATTGGCTGGTGCTTGCCTTTTACTTTTTAATTTATCTTTTCTTGAAATATTACTATTTTTCATAGTTTATCTCAAATTCTTCTAATACTGGAATAGCACCATATCTTCCAGTTAAATAGTCTTTATTGTATGTTGCATCATTTCTAACTTTTTTACCTGAACTTTTATCATCTTCTAATATATAATCTGATAATGCGTATATTTCTGAAATACCATCTCTATTTTTTTCTGCAAACCATATTTCATCTCTTCTAAAAGTATCTTTATTTAAGTTTACTGTATCATGTGTTGAATAAATTAACTGTCCATTACCAATATTTGTTTCACTGTTATGAAATAAATTAATTATATATCTCGTTAATAGTGGATGAAGTTTTGCATCTAATTCATCGACAAATAAAACCGTTCCATATTTTAATGCATCCATAAAGAAATCAAACAAGTGAAACATCTTTATAGTACCGATTTGATTCTAGTTCAAAAGGTAATGCCCTTAATTTATTATCTTCACCTCTGTGAATTAACTCTACTTTGATTTCTCCATCACCATTTTTTACTTGTTCTATAGACTCTGGTGTAGTTTTTATTCCTTCTATCCCTGAGTCGAATGCTTTTATAAATTTTAACAACTCATTTTTATAATTTTTATCGTTTAAAATACTTCCTGATACCCTATCATTTATAAAAGTTTCAAATTCTGGATCTCCTAAATCTAAATAGTTAGTATTCATAAACCATAAATATACACTTGAAAAATCCTCATCAGAAGAATGTAATTTACTATATAAATTTAAAAATAATGTACTTTCATCTACATTAAATTTCTCTTTATTTTTAGGCATATTTATCTCTTTATTTTGCCTTTCAAATATTACTGAGTAGGTGTTTTTTTTCTTTATATATAACCATTCTAATATAATTTTATCTTTTAGTATCTCGAATCCATATTTATATATTTTATTGTTTTTTGCAAATATTTCTACTTCTAATTCAATTGGTTCTTCATTTATCATAAAACTATAGCAATTTTCATTATCAGTTGCTAGATAAGGCTTTATAGCATCATTGCTAACTAATATCCTTGTTTTCATATAATCAAATGCTTGTAATACGTTAGTTTTTCCACTAGCATTAGCACCATAAATAGCAGCAACTTTTAAAAAGTTACCTTTATCTGTTTCAATCAAATTATACTCATGTTCTTTCAGTGATGTTGCTTCCATATCTAAACAATTCTCATTTTTAAAGGATTTAAAATTCTTAAAACTAAATCTAATTAACATTTCGGTTTTCCTCCTTTTCTATTATATTATATGCTATTTTTTATAAAATAGCAATATTTTTGAGATTTTTTCTCAAATTTATTGTGTTTTATTGATTTATACTAATGGTTTATACAATTAATTCTTTGCCATACACCTACAGACATTTCCGTCCTATCTTTTGAATTAAATTTCACAATATCACACTCATTTTAAATTCTATTAAAAAAAGATATACTTTCTTATATTTGAAAATATATCTCCATTATAAATTAAATTTATCTTTCATCTAAAAATTTTGTATTTGTTCTATTTCTTTCTTCTAATTGTATTTGCTTACTTTCAAATTTTGTTCCAGTATTACTAACTGACTTGCTTTTCAAGATTCTATCTCTATTAGCAATAAGCTCGTTAATTGCTATAACATATTGTTGAGGATTATTTATACTAAAATCTCCATGATAATAGTTAGGTAATACTTCCATTCTACTTTCATTTATCTTTTGATGAATTATACTCGCTGATTTTTTCATTATTGGTCTTTCTTTATCTCCTACAACTACTAAGACCTTTGCTTTTGTATTTTGCAATGAATCTTTAATTTTATATTTTGAGTTTGCTTCCATAAAAGCAATCATATCTTCCTTACCTATTTTACAAGTATCCCTATAATATTCACTAAATAAATCTTCTCTTATTTTTAAAGACTTAAATTGCATTTGTGAAAACCATTTTTTCGATATTAATCCATAACTCATAGAAAAAGCTGGTCTAATCATTTTATATGTTGCTTTCATAGGAATTGCTAATGCACTCTCAATAATAGCACAATCACAAATATCATTTTTCCTTGATAAAATTTCTAAAAGAATCTG
>CARDEQ010000029.1:0-11813 GCA_948958005.1 uncultured Clostridia bacterium | reverse complement strand
TAATAGTGTAGAAGACATAAGAGAAATAAAGGAGAAGGTGAACTTCCTTCCAACACTTGCTAAATATAGAGTATATATTATAGACGAGGTTCATATGTTATCAACAGGGGCTTTTAACGCATTGCTAAAAACACTTGAAGAACCACCTGAGCATGTAAAATTTATATTAGCAACAACAGAACCACAAAAATTACTTACAACTATATTATCAAGATGTCAAAGGTTCGACTTCAAAAAAATTCCAAATGAGGATATGATAAAAAGACTAAAAATTGTTTGCAAAGAGAGTGATATACAAATAACAGAAGGTGCATTAAATCTAATATCTGTACTTTCAGAAGGAGCTGCAAGAGACGCACTTAGCATACTAGAAAGATGCATGCAAGAACGGACAGGTAGATATAAATGAAGACAAAATCAAAGACCTAGTACGGAATACCTAAATTCGTCTATATAAATAATATCATAAATGGAATAATAGAAAAGAATATAGAAAAGGCACTAAATACAGTAAGTGAAGTTCTAGATGATGGAAAAGACTTAGAAAATTTTTTGTGGGAAATGATAAAGTATACAAAAGATGTATTAATGAATAAAGTAGGACATGAAGCACAGATATACAATGAAGAAGAACGAGCAAAGATAGCTGAAACTGCAAAAAAAGCATCAAAAGAAGAGCTGATAAATATAATATACAAACTATCAGAAGCAGAAGGCAAGATGAAAATATCAACACAAAAAAATATAATATTTGAAACAGAAATAATAAAATTATGTATAAAAATGGAGGTACAAACTATAAAGCAAGAAAACAATGAACAACAAAAAGCTCAAGCAAGTGAAATGCCAGAAATAACAAAAAACACAAATACTCCTAAATTTAATGTAAGTACAACAAAAATAGAAGAACCAATAAAGCAAGAGTCTAAAATAGAAAAAAAGCAAGAGGAAATTGAGCAGACACCAATAACTTTAGCAGAGGGAGTTACAATAAAAGAATGGCAAAATGTAATAAATAAAATAAAATCACAGGGAAAAGTAATGATATACACAAATTTAATAAACACAGAAGCAGTAGCAATAAACGATATGACAGTTGCAATAAGATTTAAAAATGGATTAAATGCTTTTAGACAAGATGTATTGACAAAACCTGAGAACATGAGCATTTTAACCAAAGAAATATCAATAATCTGCGGTAAACCCATGCAAATAAAATTAGAAGATGCCAAGAGTGCAAAGCAGGCTCCAACAAAGCCAGAATATAGAAAAATAGAGGAGACTCAAAAGCAAGAACAACCAGAGGATATTTTAGATGGTTTAGATATACCAATAAATTTTGTAGAGGAGGAATAGAAATGTCAAAAAGAGGTGGCTTCCCAGGAGGGATGAATTTTGGAGGAATGAACATTAATCAACTAATGAAGGAAGCAAAAAAAATGCAGGCGGATATGGAAAAATCGCAAGAAGAATTACAAGCAAAAGACTTTGAAGCAACAGCAGGTGGAGGGGCAATAACAGTAAAAGTAACAGGGGCAAAAGAATTAAAAGAGATAAAGATTAATAAAGAGGTCGTTGACCCAGACGATGTAGAGATGTTAGAAGATTTAATTTTAACATGTGTAAATGAAGCACTAAAAAAAGTAGATAGTGCACAAAGTGCAAGTCTTGGCAAATATAATATACCAGGACTAATGTAAAAAGGGGAAAGCTATGTCATACTATTCACCATCAATAGAAAAATTAATAGAAGGATTTGAAAAATTGCCAAGCATTGGACACAAAACAGCAGTGAGACTTGCATTTCACATATTAAATGCAGGTGAGGAGGAAATAACAGAATTTATAACTTCAATTACAAATGCGAAGGCCAATTTAAAATACTGCTCAAAATGCTTTAACATTTCAGACACAGACCCATGTCCAATATGTTCAAGCCCTAAAAGAGAACAAACGGAAATATGTGTTGTGGAGGATGTAAAAGATGTAATTGCGATGGAGAGAACACATGAATTTAAAGGAGTATACCATGTTTTGCATGGCTCTATATCTCCAATGAATGGAATAGGACCAGACGAAATAAAAATAAAAGAATTATTAGAAAGAATTAAAGCAAGTCCAGAAATAAAAGAAATAATTGTTGCTACCAATCCCAGAGTAGAAGGAGAAGCAACAGCAATGTATATATCAAAAATCTTAAAACCGCTAGGAGTGAGGGTGACAAGGATTGCTCATGGTATACCAGTACGGTGGAGATTTAGAATATACAGACGAAGTAACTCTAGCCAAAGCGCTAGAAGGAAGACATGAATTGTGACAAAAATATTACAAGAAAATTAAAAGGGAGAAAACGAGAGAAAACAAAAGAAAATATGAGATAACAAGAGAAAAATACAACAAATTAAACCTGACACTGATTGAATAAAAAAGGTAAATAAGGTAAAATCTATTAGTAAACAAAAAATTGCATTATCCGTAGGGAAAATTAAATGTACAAAGGAGTGCTTATGAGAAGATTACTAATTGGGTTAAGATCAAGTATAAAATTAATAACATTGCTTACAGTTAGTAGTATAATAATTATCGCAATAATAATGGCTGTATATAAACCAATATACAGTGTTACATTAAATGGAGAAATGATAGGATATAGTGAAAATAAAGCTGCCCTTCAAAAGAAGCTATTACAATATCAAGAAAATGGTGAAGATGGTGATGATGCTGCTTTTATAAATATAGATAGGGCGGATTATAAATTATGCTTTTTAAAAAGAGGCATAGAAACTAACGACGAAGAGATATATCAAAAAGTAATAGCAACAGCAGTCCCATATTATAAATTTTATTCAGTAGCAGTAAGTGGAGAAGAAAAAGTATATGTAGCTTCGCTTGAAGAAGCAAAAAGCATAATAAATAAATTAGTAGAAAAAGACAGTAAAAATGCAAACAACTTATCAATTCAAACAAAATATGAAACCGCAAAAAAAGAATTTACAGAAGTGGCAACAGCAGTAACAGAGCTATATGAAAATAAAATAACTCCAGAGATTGCTAGAAATATGGGAAGAGTTGCAAGAGCAAGTAGTGGAGGAACAACACGTAAACAAATCCCAATACAGTTCGTAAAGCCAATTAGAGCAAGTATAACATCAAGATTTGGAGCAAGATGGGGAACAACACATAAAGGCTTAGACTTTGGAGCAGCAACTGGAACCCCAATAAAAGCAGCAGCAGAAGGAACAGTAACATTTTCGGGATGGAATAGTGGAGGCTTTGGATATTTAGTAATAATATCACATGGAAATGGAGTCCAAACGTATTATGGACATTGTAGTGAATTAGACTGTAAAGTAGGAGACTATGTATATCAAGGTGATGTAATAGCAAAAGTAGGAAATACAGGAGATTCATATGGTTCACATTTACACTTCGAAATAAGAGTAAATGATGTGGCATATAACCCAGAATATTATATTTAAGATAAAAAATAAGAAGTAAAGGAAACCAAAACTTTACTTCTTATTTTTAAGTCTGAAATCAAAATCCCTAAGCAAAGATAGCAATTAAGATACATTTGTAACAAAAAAGTAAGAAAAATGTCAAAAAAAGCACCAATATATTCAAAACGCCCTTCCGTAAGCAGGAAAGTGGCGTTTTTTTTTACATGACTTTTGAGGTATTGAAATAAAAAAACAATAGATTTATTATATATATATTAAAACTGCCAGACTATTGGCAATAATATAGGAGAAACAATGACTAATAAACTAAAGAAAAATTTTAACAAAATAGTTTTGAGTGTATTGATAGGTGCGACATGCACTTTTACTTTTGGTGCCATTAAATCAAATTCTTCAGCAATTTACGAAAGAATGACAACAGAAGAGGAATATTTGGCAGAACAAGCATTAGTGCTTGGTAAAACTGAAACAGAAGTAATAGATGGAAATGTAATAGTATGTGATAGTATAGTTCAGGGAATAAGAGATAGTGACTTAGAAGATGGTCAGTATACTTTTAGAGTAAAAACAGAAGCTACTGAAAAAGACTACGCAGTGGAATTGATAAATTATCGTGAAGATGTAATATATTCATTGAGCGAAGGAGAAACAACAAAAACCATAAGTTTAGGGGATAATACAACAGAATATAAAATGCTAGTTGTAAAATATCATAAAAATCTAACAGTAGAAAAAGGTGTAACAGTAACAGCAAGCATGAATAATAATTTAACATACAAAAAAGGTATGTATATATGTGTAATGGGAGATTTAAAAAATGCTGGAACGATTTCAATGACAGCAAGAGGAACATACAACCAAGCAGGAGAAGATGTATACCTATGGAAAAACACAGATAATACATATGAATATGTACCAGCACTTGGAGCAGAGCGGAGGAGCATCACAGTATACAAGTAGAGCTTCAACAGTACTTAATGGAAAATCAGGAAATTCTGGAGCAAATAGGCAAACAGGAGGAGGAGGAACAGGAGGAGGAAGAAACTACTCTAAATCCATCACAATAGGAGCAGGAGGAAGAGGAACCTCATATTCAGGTGGCTCTGGTTCTGGAGCAGCAAATTCAGATGGAGGAAGTGGAAAACCAGCAGCATCAGCAGCAGGCTCATCAGTTGGTGGAGCTGGAAGTAAAGGAATTGTAAGATCAGGTAATAGTTCAGGGTATGCACAAGTTTCAATAGGAGGAACAGGAAATCCAACTGGAGGGTATGAAATATATAGAAGAGGTCCAACAAACTATGTAGAAAAACGTGGTACAGGTGGCTTACTTATAATGTACGCAGATAATTTGTATAACAGTGGAACAATTAGTGCAACAGGAGTTGAGTCAAGTAGTTGTAGCAAAACAATTTCAAACGGAAGAATAGATCCAGGAGGAGCATCACGGGCGGAGGCTCAATAAATATATTTGCAAATCAAGTAAATAATACAAATACAATAACAGCAGCAGGAGGAGCAGCTCTTACTATACATTCAACACGGAGGAGCAGGAGGAAAAGGAACAGTTACAATAAACGAGCTTGCACCAGATTTAGTAAGTGCAACAAAACAAGTCATACTAAAAACAGGAGAAACATATCAAATTGATAAAAGCAAAATAATAATAGAGGAAACAAATAAACAAATAGGAAAAATAGAAGTAGGAGAAATAACATTTGAAATATTAGATGGAAATATAGCAGAAGTAGACCAAAATGGAAAGATAACAGCAAAATCAGAAGGAGCAACAAAAATAGCTGTAATAGATTCAAAAAACAGACTAAAAACATATATATATTTAGAAGTAAGAAATACTCCAAAAATTGATATACAAGAAGGAAAAAACTTCACAGTTGCACTAAAACAAAATGGAACAGTATGGAGCTATGGAGTAGGTGCAAATGGAGAATTAGGAAATGGAAAAAATGAGCAGCAGGTAGAACCAGTTCAAGTAAAAGGACTAAGCAATATTCAAGCAATAGCAACAGGATATTCACATAGCTTAGCTATTTCAGAAAACCGGAGAAGTATATGCATGGGGACTTGGAACAAATCGGACAACTGGGAAATGGCGATAAGGAAAATAGCAATATTCCAGTAAAAGTAGAAGGAATAGCAGATATAATAAAAATAGACGCATATAAAAATATAAGTGTAGCATTATCAAAGGATGGAAACCTTTATGTTTGGGGAGAAGGTCTTTCAACACTTCCTATGAGAAAAATTACAAGAGAGCAGGTAGTAGATATCTCTGGGAGCCTAGTTCTAACAGAAAGTGGAGGAGTATATAACTTAAATGATTTAGAAAATAAAATTTCAGGGCTAACTAATATAGTAAAAATATCAGCAGGAGCAGCACATAATTTAGCGATTAATGCAATGCGGTGTGCTATATTCATGGGGAACGAACTCTAATGGTGAATGTGGCATCAATACAACAGGCACAATAACTGCAAGAGAAATATTATTTGATGTAGCAGAAATTTCAGCTGGAAATGGAATGAGCATAATAAAAAATGAAGCTGGTGAAGTTTATGTATTTGGAAACAATGCAAATGGTCAAATAGGATTAGATACAGTCACAAAGCAGATGACACCAGTCAAAATCACACTTACAGAAGATGTAAAAATAGAAACAATATCAGCAGGAGAAAGTACACATAGTGGATTAGTTGATGAAAACGGATATGTATGGCATACAGGAACAAATGCACAAGGAGAATTAGGTATATTAGGAGAAACAACATTAAAAGCATACACAAAAACAGGAAGTGCAATAGTTGAAATAAACCAGCCCCAAAAGGTATATTTATCAATAGGTGAAGAAAAAACAATAGAAAGTGTATTGAAAAATACATTTAACCTAAAAGTTGATATAATAGATAATAATCAACAACACTTTGCAATAACAGCATCAAGAGAAGATAGCATAGGAATAGAAGGGCAGAAAATAACAGTAAAAGACTATGGAGAAACAACAATAACAGTAACACATATAGAAACAGATATAAAAACAGAATTTATAATAAAAGTAGTAGTGAAAATAGACAGTTTAGTACAAGGCTTTAGGGACCTAGACTTAGATGATGGAGACTATGAAGTTGCAATTCAGGACCAAGTATATATAGTAGAACTAAAAAATATATATGGAAATACAAGATACTCATTAGAAGACGGGGAAACAACAAGGATAGTAAGCTTAGGTGATGCTTCTACTGAATATAAAACACTAGTTGTAAAATATCATGGTGATTTAAACATAGATAAAGGAGTAACTGTAACAGCAAATACAGTTAATAATTTAACATACAAAAAAGGTATGTACTTATGTGTGCTTGGAAATATATATAATGATGGCGAAATAAGCATGACAGCAAGAGGAACATACAATGTAGCAGGAGAAAATGTATGGCTATGGAAAAATATAGATGGTTCATATGAATATGTTCCTGCAGTTGGAGCGAATCGGAGGAGCATCACAGTATACAAATACACGTGGTCAAGTTCTAAATGGATTAGCAGGAGGAAATGGAACAAATAGACAAACAGGTGGTGGTGGAACAGGAAGTGGAAGAAATTATGCAAAATCTATTACAATAGGAGCAGGAGGAAGCGGAACATCATACTCAGGTGGAGCAGGGTCAGGCGCTGCAAACTCTGATGGAGGCGGAGGAAAACCTGCAACATCAGGGGCAGGCTCTTCAAATCGGAGGAGCTGGAGGCAGAGGAGTTGTAAGATCAAGCAATGGATCAGGCTATGGACAAATATCAATAGGAGGAACAGGAAATCCAAGTGGAGAATATGAAGCATATAGAGTAACTGCAGCAAGCTATAATGAAAAAAGAGGAACAGGTGGACTCCTTATAATGTATGCAGACTACCTATACAATAATGGAGCAATTACAGCAAATGGAGTAAGTTCAAGTACAGTAACACCTTCAAAATCATATTCAAGAGTAGACCCAGGAGGAGCATCTCGGAGGTGGATCAATAAATATATTTGCAAAAATATTAGCAAATAATGAAGGCACAAATGCAGACCGGAGGAGTAGCAACAAAGCAAAGCTCAACAGGAGGAGCAGGAGGAAATGGAGCTGTCACAATAAACCAATTAGGTTCAGTTTTGAACTATCCTACAAAAAGAATAACAATGCATATGGGAGAAAATTATCAAATAAACCAAGACTTACTTTCATATGTAAAATTAAATGAAATACAAACCATAGATTTAAGTGTGGGAAATATAAGATATCAGCTAGATTATGGAACAGCAGTTGAAATAACTCCAGATGGAAATATACAAGCAACTGGTATAGGAACATCAAAAATTAAAATCACAGATATAGACAATGAATATAGTACATATATAGTAATAGATGTCATAGAAGAAAAGACAAAAGCCAAAATAGAAAGTGGCACAGATTTTACAATAGCTTTAAAAGGAAATGGAACAGTATGGAGCTATGGTAAAAATAGTAACGGAGAACTAGGAATAGATAGCAAAATAAACTCAAATGAGCCAGTTCAAGTAATTAAAGAAGATGGAGGAGCCCTAGAAAATATAATAGATATAGGAGCAGGAAATACAGAAAGTATAGCAGTAGATGAAAATGGAGAAGTATATATTTGGGGATTATGCTACGAAAACTTAGTAGGTCAAAACATATTAAAAGCTAAGAAATTAGAAAATATATCAAATATAGCAAAGGTAAGCTGTAAAGGAGATACATTCTATGCAGTAGATAAAGAGGGCACAGGATATGTTTGGGGTAAAGGATATAGTGAGCAAGTTAGAATACAAACAGACATTAAAATAATAGACATAGATGGTGGAATAATCCTAGGAGAGGATGGAAGAGCATATATTGTAAGCAATCCAAACCAAGCAATACCATATCTAAATGGATTATTAGACATATCATCAGGACAAGACCATAATCAATATACAACACTAGAAGGTCATGTTTATAGCATGGGAACGCGGCGGAACAGGTCAATTAGGAAATGATAACACGCAGGATAAGACAAATCCAGTCTTAGTTAGGAAAGAGGCAGGCTTCCTAGAAAACATAATAGAAACCTCAGCAGGATATAAAAGCTCAATAGCGTTAAGTATAGAAGGAAAAATATATGCATGGGGTGATAATTCAAATGGCAAGCTAGGGATTTCAGAGAAAATATCAAAATATGCAAAACAAATAATAGATACAAATAATTTATCTGGAGAGGGCATAAAATTAATTCCAATGGAAGTAATAGAGGCGGGAAGAAATCACTCATGCATCTCAGATAAAAACGGATTTGTTTATGCGACTGGGCAAAATATTTCAGGACAACTTGGAACAAAAGATAATAACTCAAGAACAATATTTACCCAAATAGGGGATATAAATATAACTACAAAACCAGAAGAACTACAAATACCAGTAGATACTTCGAAAGAAATATCAATGGAATTAGGATATAGTTTTAATCTAAAGAAAACAGCAGCAGAAATAGGAGACTTAAGCCTAATAAATACAAACAATAAAGAAATAGAAGTAGAAGATCAAAATACACAAGGTACAATTTCAAGCATTAAAAACTATAAATTAACAGGAAGGAAAATAGGAAGAGTAAACTTGGTAGTATCAAGTGATGAGGGCTATTCAAAAAACATATGGGTAGAGGTTGTAGATAGTGAAAAATCAAAAGCTTCAAGTAAAGTAGTAAATGGAGAGGGGTTCACACTAGCGCTAAAATCAGATGGAACAGTATGGACATTTGGAGCTATAAATGGAAAATCAAATCCAGAAGAAATAGAAGCTCCAGAAGAAATAATAGATATAGCTTGTGGAAAAAGCCATATACTATTACTTGGCAAATCAGGAGCTATATATAGCCTTGGGCAAAACATTAAAGGACAATGTGGAACAGGAGACGTAACAGCCTTAAGCATACCTACAAAAATAAACATAAAAAATATAGCAAAAGTAATTGCACAAGATAATACCTCATTTGCAATAACAACATCTGGAAAAGTATATGCTTGGGGAGAAGGATATACAAAGTCACCAGAGCTTTTAGAAAACGAAGGTAATGTAATAGACATATCAAAAAATTATTATCTATTAGAGGATGGAATTTTAAGAAAAAACATAGATAATGAAAAAATAGAAATAAATGGCAAAGAAAGAATAATCCAAATATCAGAAGGCAATGAACAAGAAATCCTATTGCTAGGGGAATCAGGAAAAGTATATACGTATAAAGAAGGAGAAATGCAAGCAATTGAAATTACAAAAGAGGATGGAGCAATACTTCAAAATGTAAAAGAAATATCAGCAGGTTCAAACTATAATATTGCAGTAACAACAGAAAAAGAAGTATATACCTGGGGTGATAATGAAAATCAAAAATTAGGATTTAACTATGATGATATAAAAAGCTTAGACTATCCAAGCAAAAAAGATGACATAAGAGATGTTGAAAGAGTAGTAGCAGGAGCCTCACATACATCAGTATATAAGAGAAATGGAGATGTATATACATGGGGATTAGGAGAAAATGGCGAATTAGGAAATGGTGAAAGCTTTAATGTGTCAGAAGCACAATTAGTTGGAAAAAATATCATAGAAACAAACACAAATAATATAACAATACAAACAGGAAAAACTTTCGACATAGAGGCGTACTTAAATTACTTTAACTTATTCAAAGACCAAAAGACAAACTTGATATATGAAGTATTAGATCAAGATTTAGCAATGATAAATGAAACAACAGGCGAAATAGTTACAATAAAACAGGGAAGAACAACAGTTATTGTAAAAGATACAAAAACAGGAAAAATAGCAGTAATAAATGTAATAATCTTAGACAACGGAAGCATAGAGCCAATGGTAGAAACAAAACGGAAGTCATACAGTCATGCTAAAAGTAGATGGAAGTGTATGGACATATGGACTTGAAGGAAAGAGGATAAATGATGAGCCAATAAAAGTAGAATTTCCAGAGCGGAACAGTAATAACACAGATTGCTTGCCGGAGAAGAACATGCAATTGCGCTTGATATAAGTGGAAATGTCTGGGCATGGGGAGAAAATGGATATTATCAATTAGGAAACAGTATAAGTGAATATGAAGATACACCTATAAAAATAGATGGGTTAAACAAAATAAATAAAATTGCATGTGGAAACTATAATTCATTTGCTATTGGAGAAGCAGGAGAAATATATAGTTTTGGATTAAACTCATCAGGAGAATGTGGAGTGCGGAAGCTATTCACAAAAGACAACAGTAAAAATGGCAAAAAATATGACAGATGTAATAGAAATAAAAGCAGGAAGAAATTATACACTAGCATTAAAGAGTACAGGAGAAATATTTGTAACAGGCTCAAATATATATGGAGAACTTAGCCAAAACAACATGGGAATAAGAAGAATAAATAAATTCACAAAAATAGAAAGCATAGACCATGTAGTAAAAATATCAGCAGGGGATACACATGCATTAGCACTTAGAGACAATGGAAAAGTATATACTTGGGGAAATAATGTATATGAAAATTTAGGAGTAGGACTAAATAACACAATAATAGACACCCCAGTAGAAGTAAAAAACTTAGAAAACATCAGATATATATCAGCAGGAAAAGATTATGCAATGGTAATAAACAAAGACTTAGAAATGTTTGAGGTAGGCATAAACAAAAATGGTGAACTTGGAAATGGTACAAAAACAAATCTAAACACTTATACCAAAGTAGATACAATAGATAATGTATTTGGAGTATCTTGTGGAAATACTTATACAGTATCAGTAAAAGCTGATGGAACAGTTTGGCGGAGTACGGAGATTATGGACATGGTGATAATGAAATCAAGAGTAAAACAAAAGGAACAAATTGGACAAGAGTGGGAAACGAAGCTTCAGGAATAAATGGAGTAGAATTCATAATTAAAATAGACGAAACAAAAAGTATAATACAAAACCTAACAGAAGAATTTAACTTAATATATCTAAACCAAACATTAGAAAAATATTTAAGTTATTCAAGTGTAAATGAAGAAATAGCAAGTGTAAATGAAAAAGGCATAATAACAGGAAAAAATATAGGGACTACACGAATACAAGCAACCTCTAGCTTAGATCAAAAGGTATATAGCATATTAGTAAGAGTCATTGAAAAGGATTCAGAAGTTGCACCTAAAATTGTAGCAGGAGAAAATTTTGCAAGTGTTGTAAGAGAGGATGCAATAGCTTGGAGCTTTGGGTATAATGGAGACGGAAGATTAGGAGTAAATAGCTATTTAGCAAAAGATATA
>CARDEQ010000028.1:0-11844 GCA_948958005.1 uncultured Clostridia bacterium | reverse complement strand
GGTCTACCTTCTGTTTGATGCCAATCATATAGGAAGAAATCATGGAACATAGCACTAACGGTTAAAATTTCATAATTGATTTTTGCTCCAAGCCTTTTTTCTAAAAATCTTGCGAATAAAAAACTATAATATGCAACATTTCTTGAATGTATATACACTGTTGTTTTACCATGTTGTATATATTTACTAAGCATCTGCTGTATTTTTATATGGTGTTTTATTTTAATCAAATAAAATAAAAATTCTCTTTTTTCTTTTATCCTCTTAATGCTGTAATCTTTAACTCTAACAATCATATTTTAGACTCCCTTTTTAATATCTATATATTATTATACGATATTTTTTTCAAAAAGCCAATATATTTTTATTAAAATTTAATTAATTTTAATTGTTATATTTTACATAATATGATATAATTAGGCTGTTTTAATCAAGTCGAGTACTTACTTTATTAAAACAGGAACTTTGGAATAACTTTAAAGCTATGTAAAGGGAGAAATGCTTATGCCTTATCATTCTAAGCGCTCTAGTAGCAAAAAAACACGTGAACTCGACTTCAATGCACGTCCAAAAGGAGCGTCTACTCAGCGGTACATTGTTAACAAAATCAATCGCATAATTAGAGAGCTGAACGAGCCGCCAAATGCTACTAATGGAGGAAAAGCTCCCCGCCGGATTGAACTTGCAGGCAATTTGCAGGACAAATCTATTCGGTTTATTTATAAAACATTTGGTATAACTCCGCATAGTTCTTTTCAGCTTGGTCATGGCTACACTAGGTGCTTCTTTTGGATAAGGAAAGATACGCCCCTTGCAAGCCTTGATGAGGACAAATAGACACAAGAAGCTATTTCTGAAGGCATCTGAAATGGAAAACGCAGGTAATTTTGAATTTTTGAAAATTACCTGCGTTTCCTATACCTCAATAAAAATTGTAACTGGACCATCATTTAAAAGATCTACTTCCATATGAGCCCCAAATTTACCTTTTTCTACGTTTATTCCTTCTTTTATACACTCATTCATAAAATATTCATAAAGCTCATTTGCATAATCTGGATTTGCTGCCTCTGTAAAGCTTGGTCTATTACCGTTTTTTTGTATCTGCATAAAGTGTAAATTGTGATACTACTAAAATCTCTCCCTCTATATCCTTTACTGATAAATTCATTTTGTCATTTTTATCTCTAAATATTCTTAAATTCGCTATCTTATTAACTAAATAATCTGCATTTTCCTTTGTATCATTATGTGTAACTCCTATCAAAACTAAAAGCCCAGCATTAATTTTTCCTGTTACTCTATTATCTACTGTAACACTTGCTCTACTTACCCTTTGAACTATTGCCCTCATTCTTCTCTCCTCTTTTTTTTAGCTTTACTTTGTCTAATTTAACTTTATCTCTGATGAATAAATTTATTGTTCTTTTTATTTTATCTGTTCGCTTCAGTTGCTCTTTCATATATTGATTTATATGTCCTTCAATTGATTTTACATTGTTTGTAATTGCGAAAATAAATGAATATTTTTCTTTGTTTTTCATTGCTTGCTCTAATATACTTGACTTGAATTCCTCATATTTTACAACTAAACCTTTTTCCATTGCAAACTTACGAATTTTAACTAGCAGATTTGTACTATATATAGTATCAATAATAATTATTCCAAAAAAGAAGCCTATGAAAAAGCTAAATGCCAAGTTGTCTTCAAGCCAAGATAAAGATTCTAGCACATATGGGTTTACTAAATAATAGTACATTATGGCTAAAATTCCCCAAAGAAGTGTATAAAGTGGACAAATAAGCCCGTCCACGTTTCCCCAATTATTAGAGTAGTCCCATAGTTTAACTCCCATCCCCTTAATAAAAATAAGGCCTGCAATATATTCTAGTACTGTTACTGTTGCTGTCATTATCAATATCAAAATAATACTATCATCAATATTTATCTGTGCAAGTAAATAAAATACGCACAAGCCAAATCCATATAGAGGTAGATATGGACCTACTAAAAATCCTGGATTTATCCATTCTCCTCTAGAAATAACTCTTCTAAAAAATAATTCTAGTATCCATCCTAGAATACTACCTATAAAGAATAAAAAAGCTAGTGTAAGAAACACATTCATTATTTTTGCTCCTTTTATGTGAATTTATTTTAACTTTTTTATTTTAACATAAATTATGAAAAAAAGCAAGAAAAGTCCTTAAAGCTTATGCTTCATGAACTTTTTCTCTACTTTTAACTTATTTTTTAATATCATGTGTTTTAAAATTACTCTGTTCTAAGGGCTTCAACTGGATCTTTTTTAGCTGCAAGCTTTGCTGGAATTAATCCTGCAATTACTGTTAAAAATACACTTATTCCAACAAGAATTGCTCCTCCTGCAAATGGAAGTGAAGCTATATTTGATACATTTGCTACATTTTTTATTATTATATTTGCTGGAATACACAATAAGACAGTTATACCAATACCCATTAGTCCTGCAACCAACCCTACAATTAGGGTCTCTGCATTAAATACTCTGGAAATATCCCTTTTTGATGCTCCTATACTTCTTAATATTCCAATTTCTTTTATTCTTTCTAGCACTGATATATATGTTATTATTCCTATCATTATTGATGAAACAACTAATGATACACTAACAAATGCAATTAACACATAGCTTATAATATCTATAATTGATGTAACTGAATTCATCATAGCCCCAACTAAATCTGAATAGGTAATAACATTTTCCTCTTTGTCATTATCTCTTTGCTTTTGATTATATTCTTCGATAATTTGAGCGATTTTTTCTTTTGCCTCAAAATTAGCAGGATAAATATTTATTCCACTTGGATTATCTAAATCGACTACTCCAAGCTTTTGTAGATTTCCTTTGTAGGTTGCATCATTATTTTCTGAATATGCCTTCATTAGCTCCGCAAATTCCGTCTGGCTAAGTGTTTGCATGTATGCTTTTTGCTCAGGTGATAAATCCTCTAACTTAAACTCTTTTTTGTCACTAAACTCCATTCCTGTAAAAACATTTACTTTCTCATTTGCCTTTTGTTCTTTAGCAATTCTACTGTCATTTACTCTTTTTATAATAAATTCTTTTAGGCTTGATTTGTATCCAATTCCTCCTGTCATGGCTGTTCCAACGTTTTCTTCATTTTGTCTAATTATTCCGTACAACTTTTAATTCTGCTGACCTATTTAAAACCTTTTTCATGTATTCCTCATTCTCTGACATATCCTTCCAAATATTTCCGGTCTTTAATATAATAATCTGTATTTAAAACTACTTTAAATCTTAATTTTAGTAGTTCTTCATATGTGTAAGTTTGCTTTTTTATTTCTTCAACCTCTTCTCCCTTCATAAGCTTTTTATATTTTTCTGTCAGTTCATCTGGATCAAGCAAGCCTAAAGAATATAGGGTATAATCGCTAATTCTATTATCTTTATCAACAATAAGAACTACCTCATTAAACTTTTTAGGCCATTTTCCTGCGAGTAAATCATATTGTGATTTAAGAAGTATGTCATTATTTAGCATTTCCTCCCATATTTCATAAGTTCCAAACATGCCTCCTCCCATCATATTATGCATTTCCTCCATTTGGCTCATCCCAAGATTTGTCATTATCTGGTTTGGAGAAGTTTTCACATATGAACCATTTTTTGTATTATTATTGTATATATTTATATCTAATTTATATTTATATTGTACAGCATTTGCATAATCTAAAAGCTCTGATTCTTTGTTATCTATGAATTTTTTAAAATCCTTTAAATTGTTTGAGTTTGTTTGTGCTGACATAGTTTTAATTAAATCATTGATAAGCGGGCTTGACTCTA
Organism: uncultured Clostridia bacterium; assembly: GCA_948958005.1. GTDB lineage: Bacteria > Bacillota > Clostridia > TANB77 > CAG-508 > JAAWPK01. The sequence continues at coordinate 7,993 of CARDEQ010000028.1, read as the reverse complement.
TCCTTCCGTTTTGGTACTGTCCCTAAATCTTGTTCATTAACTCCCATTACTGATTGTATCATATCTCCCATATCTATTGTTGTCTCTTCTAGTGATATTGGGTATGAGGACAAGGTATCTTCTTCGACTTTTGATATATAATTTTGCACACCATTTGATAAAGCCATTATTGCTGCTATTCCAATTATTCCGATACTTCCTGCAAATGATGTCAAAAATGTCCTTCCTTTTTTTGTCATTAAGTTGTTTTTACTTAGCGATAATGCTGTAATAAATGACATAGAAGTCTTTTTAACTCTTCTGTTATAATCCCATCTTTCTTCTTTTCCATGATATGGAGCTGTGTCATCTATAATATTTCCATCTAAGACTCTAACTATTCTTGTTGAATACTTTTGTGCAAGCTCTGGGTTATGTGTTACCATTATTACCAATCTATCCTGCGCTATTTCTTTTAATAAATCCATTATTTGAACTGATGTCGCAGAATCTAAAGCCCCTGTCGGTTCGTCTGCAAGTAGTATATCTGGGTTACCGCACAATTGCTCTTGCAATTGCTACCCTTTGCATTTGCCCTCCTGACATTTGGTTTGGTTTTTTATATATTTGATCACCGAAGTCCTACTTTTTGAAGTGCTTCTTTGGCTCTTTGTCTTCTTTCTCTTTTTGAAACTCCTGATATTGTTAGTGCTAATTCTACATTTGATAATACTGTTTGGTGTGGAATTAAATTATAATTTTGAAATACAAATCCAATTGAATGATTACGATATGTGTCCCAGTCTCTATTTCTATAATCTTTTGTGGATTTTCCGATTTATAATTAAATCTCCACTTGTATATTGGTCAAGCCCTCCTATAATATTTAAAAGAGTTGTTTTCCCGCACCCTGATTGCCCAAGTATTGATACAAATTCACTTTCTCTAAATTCTATATTTATTCCCTTTAATGCCATGATTCTCTCGTCTCCGAGCTATATATTCTTTAGTTATATTCTTTAATTTTAGCATCAAATCACCTTTTTCTATAAATAATAGCAAATAAAGCTTACAATATAAAATCGTAAATTTTATTTTACAATTTACTTGTGTAATTGTCAATTCTTTTATGTGAATTTTGTGTGAATTTCCATATTTTTAAAAGCCTTTATTTCTTAAATGCCACCTAGAATTTTAATTCCTTGATAAGTTCTTCTTTTATAAATGTTATTTTTTGTTCAAATCTATTCGGATTTAATCTTTCAGCATTTAGTATTCTTCTTAATTTCTTTTTTATAGCATTATTTTGTTCTACATTATCTAGTATTAAATGTTTTCCATCTACTATGTATTCTTTTTCTATGTATTTTTCTATTACAGGAAAACATGAGCTTATGCAAAATACGCATGGTTTATTTGTTACACCTATATGGTAAAATGAACTCTTAATATTTGCTGTTTTTGATTTTATAAAGACTTCAATTCTTTTCATATTTTTATTTTCTGTAATTTCACTTGTTGGTATTGCCCAAAATATTCCCTCTATAATTTTATCTTCAACACAGCAAAATACTGGTCTTTTTCCTAATTTGTTATCCTTAAATCTGCAGCCCTGCTTTTTAAATTTTTCAAAATAGTTTTGCTTTATTGTATATATTCCATTTTCTACCATATATTACCTCCACATAGCAAAAAAAGAGCTTTCACTTATGAAAGCCCCCATTTCTTCATACTAACCATTTATATTTCAACGCGTGTTAGTCTGCGTTTTTTCTATCATACTAACTATTTATTAATAACGCGTGTTAGTCTGCGTTTTTCCTTATATAATTATTATACTCACCCTTAGCTACTTTGTCAACATATTTTTTAATTCAAGTGCATTTTGTTCATTTCTTCATATCTTTTTATTTTATTTGTTGTTGTTTTACTAAAGTCCATATTTGTTAATATCATATTTTTGATGTATTTATACTTTGGTACTAATTTATTTGCTTCTTTTACTTTATCCCATATTATCTTTTTTATTTCCTCCATATTCCAGCTTGGATATTTCTTTTGAATTACCTCCTCATTATATTTTATTTTTACAGATAATACTAAGTCATCTTCCTTTGGAAGACCAAATACGAAGCAATCTTCTACTAAGTCTATCTTATTTATATTTTCTTCGATTTCCTCTGGAAATATTTTCTTTCCATTTTTTAAAACTATTGTATTTTTCTTTCTTCCTGTAATATATACATATCCTTGTTTATCAATATATCCATAGTCTCCAGTATAAAACCAGCCATCTTTTATAACTTCATTTGTTGCGGCTTCATCTTCGTAATATCCAAGCATAAGATTTGGCGCTTTTGCTATTAGTTCTCCTATTCCTTCTTTATTTTGGTCTACTACTCTCATTTCTACATTTGGCATTGGCAAACCAACTGAGCCATATTTTCTATATTTATAATTTTCCGCACATAGTACAGGTGCTGTTTCTGTTAGACCGTATCCTTGTACTGTTAATATTCCAAGCTCGTTTAATCCTTTTTCAACTCTCTTATCAAGTCCTGCTGCACCACTTATTACAAATCTTAAGCCTCCAAGACCATCTATTATTGGTTTAAATACTTTTCTTCTGATATCTATTCCAAATTTTAAAAGTATTTTTGTAAATACTTTTGCTATCTTTATAACCGTTGTCTTCTTCTGTTTTGCTATTTGTTCTTCTATTTTTTCATATATTTTTTCTATTAAAATTGGTACCCCTACGAAGAATGTAACCTGATATTCTTTTAAATTCTGAGCAATGTATCTAAGCCCATCTGGAAATGCTGTTGTGACTCCTGAACTAAGCATTATTAGCTGTCCTGTTGAACCAAATGTGTGATGATATGGCAAAAATGCAAGATTTACATCTGTGCTTCTAAAGTCTTCTACTAACTGCATATCTGATATGTTTCTTGCAATATTATATTGTGAAAGCATTACTATTTTTGATTTTGATGTAGTTCCTGATGTAAATACTAATGTTGCAAGTGCTTTATTATCTATTTGCTTTTCTAAGTAAGTTTTTTCTCCATTTTCTATTTTTTCTTTTCCTTTTTCTAGTATGTCCTTTATATAATCTTTTCCCTCCAGTTTATCCATGCATATATATTTTTTTATGTTAGATTTTCCGTTCTTTTCTTACTTTTTCTATAATTTGCTCGTATTTATCTTCATAAATTATTGCATCAACATTTCCTCTTAATAACGAATTTTCTATTTCTATGTCTGTAAGTCCTTTATCAAGAGGAACTGCAACCATTCCTCCTAATAATATTGATACATAACTTAATGCCCATTCATACCTATTTTTAGAAAGGATAGCTATTTTTTTGCCCTCCATTCCTAATGAGAATAAACCCGTTCCAAGGTTATTTACTTGATTTAAAAATTCTTCGTATGTTATATCTATATATTTTACATTTTCTTCCTTTTTTTCTTTTATCTTGAATGCTATATTTTTAGAATGTTTTTTTACTGAGAAATATATTATATCTTTTACATTATCAAATACGGGATACTCAAAAAATGTCTCTTTTTGTCTATTTTTCATTTTGACCTCCGTTTTACCTAGTATTGATTACTAGATTATCATATATTTAATATCCTGTCAAGTATATTTACAAAATATTCACATTTATAAATAACGAGGGAGAACAGCGAATTTCTCCACCATTCTCCCCCTCCTGCATAGCTAAAGTTACTAGCTAATGTTTTGCAATAGCAAAATCGTTGCTATCACTCCAGCAATCTCCACAAGCGCACATCTCCTGAAAAGTTTTGCGCTTATTTTCTTGTCCTTACTTGACTGTAATGACCAAAGATAGCACATTACCAGTCCGAAAACAAACAGAAGACCGATTGCAGTCAAGATTGCATAGATTTTAAACAACTCTTTTGTTTCAGGATTCATTTTCTCTCCTTCACTCTCTTTGTTTCCTATGGTACATCTATGTTAAAACTTGAGTTAGGAGACTTTTAATCCCCTACTAAGTTAGTAGAAAATATCATACAAACAGCCTCTCGTGCTTTCGTATTAAGTATATTATACTATATTTAATATCTCTTGTAAAGTAATAAGTTTTGTATATTTTTTCTTTTTTGGTAAATAATTGTTTATAGGTGGTGATATTTATGACAGGTAAAGAATTATTATATGTTGAAGATGCTTTGGGACATGAAAAATTTATGAAGTCTTGCAGTAAAAAGACTTCTAGTCAAATTCAAGATGTAACTCTTTCAAACTATGTTGCTGAACTTGAAAAAACTCATGGGGAGTTATATAACAAATTTTTAAATTTATTATAAAGGAGGATTTTCATGGAGGACAGAGATTTAATGGAAAAAGAGTTATTAGTCATTAAAGGTGTTTGCGATTTATACATGCATGGTACTCTTGAAGCTACAACAGCCGAAGTCCATGCTGCTTTTAAGGATGCTCTAAATGTATCTTTAGATATTCAAAATAAAATATATAATTTAATGTCAGAAAAGGGCTGGTACAAAACTTGTCCAGCTGAGCAAACTAAACTTGACCAAGCTAAGCAAAAATATTCTAATACATGCTGTTAATTTCATAATATAAGAAAAGGGAGAACGGTCATGTGCTTGTTCTCCCTCCTTTTGCAATATTTAAAATTATCTATAATATCTTTTGCAAAATCCTCTTTACTCTTGTTGTCACATATTTTGCCTCTGTTCTATCTTTAATATCCTCCACCATTGATACTATTAAGATTTGTTTCTCGCTGTTTTCATCTGCAACAAAGGCATTAAACCAACCTATTTCTGTTCCCTGCGTATCCTCTTGTGATTCTTTTATTTCTGCTGTTCCTGTTTTTCCTGCTATTGTTATATTATCCATTTTAACATTATGCGCTGTTCCACCTTCGTCTTCTATTACTTGTATTAAATCTTCTTTAATTGTATTTGCCGCCTCTTTTGTGAAGGCACCTTTTAGCATATATTCAGGACTAGATGTATCTTCTTTATATTCTATATATGGTTTTATCATATCCCCATCATTTACAAATGCTGTATACATAGCAGCCATATGTAATGGATTTACCAGTACTTTTCCCTGTCCATATCCAGTATCTGCAAGTTGGACTTCGCTTTCAAAATTATCTGAGCCTGAAAATTTCGACATTGTCAATGCCTGAGGAAAATCCATTTGCTTATTAAATCCTAGTCTATTTAGTTCATTTTTTAATGTATCCTTCCCTATTTTTAAAGCAACTTTTGCAAAATATATATTGTCAGAGTAAACAAGTCCATTTCTTAGGTTTGCTGGACCATTATATTGCTTTACTGTTGTTACATGATATGTTCCCCATGTAGTATCCTTCTGCCATTTTTTACCACTTTTTCCAAAGTCCTCATCTGCTGAGATTGAATTATTAGTTAACGCAATTGCACCAATTATTGATTTTAAAGAGGAGCCTGGAACCCATGCACCTGTACATCTATTAAATAATGGTTCTTTTTGGTCACTTATAATTGATTGCCATCTCTCGTTAGTCATTCCTAATATAAATGCATTTGCATCATATGTAGGTGTACTACACATTGCAAGTATTTCACCTGTTTTTGGATTTAAAATTACTGTTGCTGATTCGTCATTTTTAAATTGCTGATATACTTGTTTTTGTATATCTATATCTATTGTAAGCTTTATATCATCACCCTTTTTAGGTGCTCTACTAATTATCGTTTTCTTCTTATTTCTTCCCTCCTTATCTGTTATATAAACTTCATAACCATTTACTCCTCTTAGTCTATCTTCATATGCCTTTTCAAGACCTGTCTCCCCTATTATGCTTTCTGAATTATATCCCTTTCCTCTGTTTGAAGCTAAAGTCTCCTCGTCTATTTTCTTTACATATCCTATCAAATGGCTTATTTCATCTGAATATGGGTAAATTCTTCCTGCTGAATTTTTTATCCTTATTCCTGCTATTTTCATTAATTCCTTTTCTGTCCATTTGTCATTTTCTGATATATTTGCTATTTGTACAAAGGTATCTTCTTTTACATAATCAGCACTCAGCAAATTCTTTATCCCATCTACTGAGACTTTTAGAAGCTCTGCTACTCTTTCTATATCTTTTTCTGGATTTTTGTTCATTTTTCCTGGCACAAAGCCTATATTTGATGTTTTTCCTTCTCCTGCAAGTAATTTTCCATTTCTATCATATATACTCCCTCTTTCTGTTTCTGTTGCATCTATTTTTATTTTATCTGTTGCAGAAAGTCCTGGAAAAATTGTATTAGATGTCCATATTATTTTGAATTCATTATCTTCCTTTGTAAGCCTTATCGTATTTGCAAATGTCAGATTTCCAGCTAAAGTCTCCATACTTAGAGTATATGTAACTTTAATCTTTCCGATTTTCCTCCTCTTCCTTCATGTTGCTAGTTTGAATATTACTTGCCTCTAACTGTTCATATATTGCTTGATGCTTTTCTATAAACTCCTCTTCCGTTATACTTTTTTTAGATGTACTTGCAAGCATAGCATACATCTGTGCATACTTTGCTTCATTGATATATGACATATATTGACTAACTGTTTCCATCTCTTTGGTTTGTTTTTGATTTCCTTGGACATTACAAAATAGCAATATTATAGCAAGAATTATTAGCACAAAAATAGATATAATTTTTATTTTTTGCTTCATTATTTTTCTTTTCTTCTTCTTTTTGCTAGTTTTTGCCAAGATTTACTCACCTACCATTATCGTTTGTTATTATATTTCAAAATTCGATATTATTTTATCATATATAGAAAAAATTGTCTAGAAATTAAATCTTTTTTATTTTTCTAATTTTAATCAAACTGTAAAATAGTCTAAATCGACTTTATTCTTTTTTTCTTATGTTTATTATATCTTTTGCATTTAACCTCCCTGCTCTTGTTATGAGATTGTATCCATATTTTTCCTTTAATTTGTCAATTGTACTTTCTAAGGTGTCTTGCTTTTCATTTTCTTTACTATCAAATAAGGAAAGCTGCTTTTGGTCTTTTTCTATTAGGTTATCTACTTTAACTCCAACTAGCCTTATTGCCATCCCTTGAATAAATAACTCGTCTAATAGTTTTTTTGCAACTTGATAAATTTCTTTTGTATTGGATGCGGATGTGTATAATTTCTTTTGATGTGATGTGTCTTTAAAAGCCTTGGTTCTTAGTTCTACACTTACTACATTTGCTAACATTTCTTGTTTTCTTAGTCTATATGCTACTTGTTCTGTAAGAGCTAATAATATTTCCTCTAGTTTTTCTTTTTCTCTTACATCATATGGAAGAGTTATTGAGTTTCCTATACTTTTAGGTTTTTCTTTTATATATACTACTTCTGCTTCATCTATCCCATTTGCATATTCCCACATCATAAGCCCATGCTTTCCGAATTTTTTTATGATTATTTCTTTATCTGCTTTTGCTAAATCTCCTATTGTATTTATTTGCATTAGATTTAATCTTGGAACTGTCTTTTTGCCAAGCATAAATAATTCAGCTACTGGCAGCCTCCACATTTTTTCTTCTATTTCATTTTCAAAAAGTGTATGCACCTTGTCTGGCTTTTCAAAATCTGATGCCATTTTAGCAAGTAATTTGTTATGTGCAACACCTATATTTACTGTAAAGCCAAATTCCTGTTTAACTCTCTTACTTATCTCATAGGCCTTATTAATTAAAGTATCCTTCATTAGATATCCTGTCATATCCATAAAGCATTCATCTATACTAAATCTTTCGATTTTATCTGTATATTCAAGTAACATATTATATAATTTGTTTGAATATTCTTTATACACACTATAATCGCAGGAAGGAAATATCCTTAAATCTGGGCATTTTCTCTTTGCAGAATAAATAGTCTCAGCTGTTTTAATTCCGTATCTTTTGGCAGGCATACTTTTTGCAAGAACAATACCTGCTCTCCTGGTTTCATCCCCTCCAATAACTGCTGGA
>CARDEQ010000027.1:10897-12166 GCA_948958005.1 uncultured Clostridia bacterium | reverse complement strand
TTATGTGTTGTACGTTTTTTACAGAATTTACAATACTTAACAATTTCTAATCTATCGGTATTATTTCTCTTGTTTTTTGAAGTTGTGTAATTTCTTCTTTTACATTCTGTACATTCCAAAGTAATGTTTTCTCTTGGTCCTTTTGCTGCCATTAAAATACACCTCCGTAATTCTTTTTCTAAGTTTTATTTGTCATTCATTTTTTATAAGGTTTGCAATTTTGCCTTTGCTAAATTGCATAAGTCATCCATAGCTTACTTTGTTTTGAACGGCTGACTTAACGATGTGAACACGTATAACCTCAATACGTGTTCACATATTTTATCATATATTTTTTTATTTGTCAAGCATTGTATTGCTAATTCCCCTAAGTTTTTACAATTGGAAATTTATATAATTATCTTGCTCTATCTCCACCTTTTTGTGCTCCAGTGGCACTTGCTGTTCTTCCTCCTGCTATTGAACCATTAGAAACAATTTCTACTTCTACTTTCTGTCCTGACTGGTCTACTCCATGTGATTTAGGTGTAGGTGTAGCTATAGTTTCTCCGTTGTTTATTTTGTCTCTAAACGCTTCAGTTCTTCCTGCTTTTGATCCATTTCCTGCCTTTTGTGCTTCTGTGGCTTTTGCCCTCTTCTCTTGTGCATCTATTCTTGCTGATTTTAAGTCTTCTTTTGCTTGTTTCAATGTCGAATTGAGTTCAGCTTTTTCCTTGTTTTCTCTTTCTGCAACCTTGTCTTGTATTTTTTTAAATTCTTCCTCTGTATAAACTTCTAATCCTATTAAAAAATCGGCACGTTCTTCTAATTGACTTATTGTTAAATAAGGCATCTGTTTACTAATAGCACTTTTTATCGAATCATTAAAACCTTTATCATTGAAATTATATTCTGCATTTCCTTTACCCTCTGAAGCAGCTCTAGATTTCATTGCAGCCTCCATTTCACTTCTTGTAAAATCTCCTCTTGCAATATACATAGCAGCTACACTTTCTATTTCTTCTAGATTCATTGTAGATAAATCTGCTTTTACATATTTAACACCCATTTTTTCTGCTTCTTCTTTGTCTCCGTTTTCTATTGCATCCTCTATTTTGCGCCTCGCACTCGCTTCATAATCTGCTATTTTTACTTCTATTTCCTGCGGTTCGAGCGTTTTTTGATTTATGTCTACTATATTTCTCTGGATGCACACTATAAAATTTTCTTCTACACTTGATGCAACAATTGTTGATTTTGAGTTAAATCCAAATGTTATTACATTTAATT
>CARDEQ010000027.1:0-10887 GCA_948958005.1 uncultured Clostridia bacterium | reverse complement strand
TCTGCAGCCTTCGCATCTCTTTCTTCCTGAGGTAATCCTCTCAAAGCTTCCTCTAATCGCTCGTCAAAAGATGGTACTCTATCAAATAAATGGCTAAAGTCCTTCCCCAAGAACTTACCAAGTTTAGGAAATTTAAGTGCTAGTCTATCTAATAAACTTGGATTTCCATGATATTTGTCAACAAAAGCTCTTCTAAATTTTTCTTTTTCGGCCTCCTTCATTGCTTTATCTAACGAACGTTCAAATTTCTTTTCTTCACGTCTTGCCTTTCTTTTTTCTGACCATGATAAATTCGTTTCTTCTCCTGAATCCAAATCTTGGTCTGAATCCAAATCTTGGTCTAAGACTGGGTCTGGAGGTATTACTGGTTGTCCTAATCCTGAGCCTCTGTCTGTTCCTCTATTTCCATTACTACCTTTATTATTTTTATCTTTGTCTCTTCCTTGGTCACCTCCTTGTTGTTGATTTTCAGGTTTATCATTATCTTTTTGAGGTTCTTCTCTCTTTTTAGGCATTCCTAACTTTTCTTTCAAATCTTTTTCTGGTAAACTTGCAATTGCCTTCCAGCCCATCCCCTTAAATATATTATTCCATGGGTCTGTGCATTTTGCAATTACTTTGTCTAAGGCATTTTGTCCGTTTATTACACTCTATTAAATCATTCTTTGCAGCTTCTGCTGCTTTATCAATTGCTGATTTGTCACCTAATTCAGCTTTTCTTTCTTCTAAATCTGCAATAGTTGATTTAATTGCCTTTATAGTTGTTTTTCCCTTCATATTCTTTAGAGTATCTCTTGCTTCTTCTAATTCTTCGTCAATTTCGCCCATTTTTTCACTTAATTCTTTTTGCTTATCTCTGGCTTCTTTAAGTCTTCTTCTTGCTTCTTCTAGAGCCTTTTCTCCCTCTGCTTTTCTTTTTTCCGCTCTTGTTTTTACTGCTTCAACAGTTTTCAGCCTTTTATCTACTTTAGGAAATGCCTCTAATATGCCTCTTTCTCCTTGAAGCTGTGTGCTGATATCAATCATTTCATTTACAGTTTGTTCGTTTGCAGCTTTATTGGAATTATTTCCAAGCCTTCCCATTGTTTGTCTTCTAACTATTTCAGTTTCCATATTCTTGGTCTCAGCATCAATTACTTGTATTCTTGCTTGAATTTGCTCAGGAGTAACATTCTTTAATTCTTCATATACCTCCTGCCAATTTTCTCCCGTAACTAAAGTCTCCTCTGCTACTTTTATATAAGATTTCTTTCTAGCCATGTTTTGACCTCCTAAATTTATCTATATTTAAAGTTAAAATTTCCCTATTTTATAGTACATATTAATTTTACTATAAATAAGTATATTTGTCAAGGCTTTACATAAAATAAAAAGCTTCTAATGCTCTTTTTGCAAGAGCTTCATATCTAAGCTTTTTGTCTCTTATTTTTACATCAAGTTCTGGAAGTATTCCGAAAATTTGCGTTCATTGGTTGAAAATTACTGTTTTCACTTGATATATATGAGCTTAGTGCACCTATCATTGTTAGTTTTGGAAATTCTAATTTTTCTTTTCCTTTAATTCTTTGCACTATGTTTAATCCGAACCACCATTCCGAGAAGCAATAGCTTCAACATATCCCTCTACTCCTGTTATTTGTCCTGCAAAGTAAATCTGTTCATTGTTTATAAGATTATATGTGCTATCTAGTAATTTAGGTGAGTTTATGTAAGTATTTCTGTGCATTACTCCATATTTTATAAAATCTGCATTTTCAAGTCCTGGTATTTTACTAAATACTCTCTTTTGCTCACCAAATTTTAGATTTGTTTGAAACCCAACCATGTTGTACAGCGAGCCCTCCTTGTTATCTTGTCTCAATTGGACTATTGCATATGGTCTCTTTCCTGTTCGTGGGTCTTGAAATCCTACTGGCTTTAATGGTCCAAATCTTAAGGTGTCTATTCCTCTTTTTGCCATTACTTCTACTGGCATACACCCTTCAAATATCTCCCTCTTTTCAAATTTATGTAATTCTACAATCTCTGCATTAGTGAGTTCTTTCCAAAATTCTTCATATTCTTCCTTATTCATAGGAAGATTTATATAACATGCATCACCTTTTCCGTATCTATCACCTAAAAAGCCTATGTCCATATTAATTGTATCTTTTTCAATTATTGGTGCGGCAGCATCATAGAAATATAATTTTTCATCACCTGTTATTTCTGCAATTTCAGTACTTAAGCTATCAGTCGTAAGCGGCCCGAGTTGCTATAACAACTATATTATCTTTTATAAGCTCTTTTAAATGTATATCTGCTCCGAACCTCGGCTTCAACTATTTCAATATTTTCCATTTGTCTTATATTTTTTGTAACTAAATCAGAATATTTCTCTCTATCAACTGCAAGTGCTTGTCCTGCTGGTACTGATGTCTCATCTGCACATTTAATAAGTAAGCTATCTAGTTTCCTTAATTCCTCTTTTAGAAGTCCACATGCATTTGTTATCAGGTTTGATTTGAAAGAGTTGCTACATACTATTTCTGCAAAATCCTTGTTTGTATGTGCAGAAGTAAATTTTTTAGGCTTCATTTCATATAAGCATACTTTTATTCCTCTTTTTGCTATTTGGTATGCAGCTTCACATCCTGCAAGTCCTGCTCCTATTATTACTATCATTTATTATATCTCCCTTCTTATGTTTACTTTTTTATAATTTTATGTTATAATAGTTTTAAGATATGTCAAGTACTATCTGTAAAATCAATGCAGACCATAATCTAAATTTTTTAGGAGGAAAACATCATGCGTAAAGGAAAATTTCGGAGGGAAAGAAAAAAACGGCAAAGAAAGCGCATAGACAATCGGGCAGGAAATCTCGCCCTAATCCTCTTAGCCTTGTTTATCTTTTTCTTCACGGATATTCCCAGCGTACTATGGGAATTTCTACCGTCTCTTATTGTCCTTGCTTTTTTCGCCTTCGTATGCTTTGTTATCAAATTGTTTATCTGATAAACGCCAAGACGCCTGCCCTTCTCACGTAGGGCGGGCGTCTTTGGCTTATATTATTCTAACACATATCTTTTAATCAATCCAATTCCTAATGCAAATGTTATCAATATTATAGCTGTTAATCCTATGTAAAGCTTAGCTCCTCCTGTTTTTACTGCTAGTATTACTGGCGCATCATCTATATCGTCTTCTCCTGGCACTTTATTATCAGGTGTTGAGTCTACATCTGGTGAATCACTATCATTTTTGTCTTTGCTTATTTCAGCTAAATTTATTTTCTCTCCTAAATTATTAGCATCATTTATCCATGTAAGAACTATCTTTACAGTTGCTGTTTCTCCTGGCTTCAGAAGTGTATCTTTTAAGTAATCTGTAACAACTACTCCATCTTCTAAAACCTTCCACTTCCATTCCTTGTTATCCTCTTCATTGAATTTCAAACCTGTTGGGATATAGTCTTTAACTTCTTTTACATATCCTTCAATCTCCCCTTGGTTTTCAACTCTAATTGTATATACATATTTAATAGTTATTGTTTTTAACTCTTTTTCTGGTATTTCTATCTTAACTGGCGCCTCATTCTTTGATGTTTCTGCTGTATGTCCTGTATCTATTATTATTTCTTCTCCACCCTTATGAGTTATTTTAGCCTGTGAAACCCATTTTAAAAGTGCTAAGTCGAAATATTTTACTCTTACATTATCATAATCAATATCGTCCTCATTCTCTCCATCTGGAGCATATGGTGTATCTCTATTTGGCTCTGAGTCTATATCATCATCTGAATCTGCTGATATTTGAGCAACATTCTTTAATATTTTCTTAGAATCTTCTACCGTTTTTGCCACATGTGTCACTTTAAATGCAAGCTTTACATCTCTGTAATCTGGATTTGTATTACTTATCTCTGCTTCTGGTTTAAATGCTTTTATTTCATTCCTTCTTCCAGTCTCTTTTTCTTGTTTTTCTGATAGATAATCTGTTATGATATATTTTGCTTTGCTTGTGTCATTAGTTTCTTCTTGATTTTCATCTAGCATCTTCCATCCATATTCTTTATTTATTTCATGCTCTGGTAAGAATACTAATCCTTCTGGCATATCGTCAGTTATTTCATTTGCATAACCATTTGCTTGGCCTTCGTTGAAAACTCTTATAGTATATATTACTGTATTTCCAGTTGCTAATTCTACTGGGTCTTTTCTGTGGTTATAACTAATTTTGCCATTTTCATATGATACTTCTGGGTATCTATTATTTATAGGTGTGTTTTGTACTTGTGTTATAAACTTTCTTAAAGCTAAATCGAAGTCTGGTTTTACCAATACTTTTTCAAAGTCATCATCATCCTCTTGACCTGGTACATATGATTTATTTTCTTCATCTTCTTTATAATGTGGTCTGTCCTTATCATTTGGTATTTCAAATTCTTTATTTGGAGCTTTATCTCCATCCGGCTTTGAGTCTCTATCTTCTTCAATTATATTGCCAGCCTCATCCTTCATTTCTGTTATTTGTGCTAAGTTTGTTAATATTGTGTTTCCTTCTACCTTTTCGTCTACTTTGCATACTATCTGTACATCTATATAGTCAAGTACTCCATTTCCATCATATGCCTCGAGTAATTTTCCATTTGTCCTATCTTTATATACTTCTTCTCCTTTTGTATTTTCCTCAGCTGTTATTGTTGTTTTTACTTCTCTTGTAGCTTGGTTATAACTCCATCCATATTTTTTGTTAATTTCATTTTCTGGTAAGTATATTAGATAGTTAGGTAAATAGTCTGTCACTTCACTCACATACGCATTTATGTCACCTTCATTGTATAATCTTATTGTATATACAACTTCGCTTCCTTTTTTTACACCTACTGGCACTTTAGAATGAATATATTCAGCTGTTGTATCCTTGTATGTATCTAAAGTGCTTGTATTTACCTTTGGTACCCTTGATTCTTCTCCTTCTCTAATGTTTCCATCTACCTCTGTTATGAACTTTCTTAAAGCTATATCTACTTCTGGCACTGGTACTACCACTTTTTCAAAGTCATCGTCATCCTGTTGTCCTGGCACATATGGTTTATTTATCTCTGTGTCTTTATATGTTGGAAAATCTTTTTCATTTGGCACCTTTACATTATTGGGTGTTGAGTCTTTATCTTTCTCAACTTGTCTTCCATTTTCATCTTCTTCTTTTGTTATCTCTGCTATATTAGTCATTTTTGTTGTTGTTTTTATTGGCATTATTTGACAATGTATTTCTACTTCTATATAGCTTATTGTATCTTTTTCTTTATCATAGGCCGGAATTGTAACTTCTTCAAGTGTTTTTCCTATTACTGCATTTGTTAGCTTTCCTCCTGCACCTGTAATTTTACATTTATTATTGGTTACTACTTTATTGTGTCCTGCTTTGTCTCCTGCACTTGATGTCCACCAATCTCCATTTGAATCATTTCCTGTTTTATCTGGGTTTGGTACATATTTTAGGTTACTTGATATATAATCTGTTATTTCTGTGACCTTTCCGTCTACTTCACCCTCATTATATACTCTTATTTTATATTTTACGACATCTCCTATATATGCTTCAATTGGCTCCTTACTATGTATATATGTTGCTGTATCAGCACCCTTTCTTAATTCTGTCGTATCTACTGTTGGTACTCTGTTGTAAGTCTTATCTCCTATTTTTGCTATAAATTTTCTTAAGGCTAGGTCTATTATAGGCTTTTCTATTATTACTTTATCAAAATCATCATCATCTTGTTGTCCTGGTACATATTCTTTTTCTAGTTCACCTTCTTTATAGCTTGAAAGTGGTCCATTAAGTTGTTCATTTGGTAAATCACTTCCTGGTTGTACCTTGACATTTCCAACATCTGAATCTCTATCTTCTAAGTTTCTTCTATCTTTATCTGCCATTTTTGTAACTTCCGCAATGTTTGTTATTGCTTCTCCATATGGTGCGTTTTCCATTACAATACAATCTATTTCTATATCAACATAACTTAAGGTATATCTATTTTTTCCATTTGCTATATTCTCGTTTCTTTTAGCTGCTGGTATTAACACCTCTGAAAGCTTCTTTCCAACTAAACTTTCGTAGTTTAATTCTCCTCCTGCTCCGACAATTTTACAATTTTCTGTTGTTCTGTATATATATCCTCTTTCTCCATCTTCTTCACTTGGTGTCCAATAGACTTCTGTTTCTGGTTTATTTTGAGGAATTATCCTTGATAAGTTTGTTGGTAAATAGTCTTTAACCTGTTCTACATAAGCATCTATTTCACCTTCATTGTATAATCTTATTGTATATGTAACTGTATCTCCTATTTTTACTGACACTGGTTTTTTGGGATGATTATATATCGCTGTTGTTTGTAGCTCTCCTCCAACTTCTGTATTAAAATAACTTGTGTCTACATCTGGTATTCTAGTTTTATTATCTTCTATTTTTATTCCATTTACTGCTGATATAAATTTTCTTAAGGCTATATCTGCCTCTCCTTTGCTTTCTTCAACTTGGATTACTGGTTGTTGATTTGCAAAGTCTGTTCCTGCTAGGTATATTGTCATATCTCTTTTTGGTGTGTAAATACTTCTTCCTGCTGCTTTTGCTCCTGTAATTAAGTTTCTGTATAGTGTAATTGCATGATTTTGCCTTTTAGTTCCCCATTGATTGCTAATTTCTGCTATATTTATTGGCTTACCATCTATCTCTATTATTCCTCCTGGAAGTTGTGGAAAGCTTAGATTATATATATCTGCAAATGTTTTGTATTTATCTTTTCCATTTTCTTTTCCTGTATTAAATTGGTCGAATGGACCGTCTCCTTCTGCATAAAGCCATAAGGTTGGTAAGGCTTCTTGATTATATGCTGATTGGTCATTATTTGTGAAATACCATATTGCAAGTTGTTGTATAACTTCAATGTCTGCTCTAGTTAATACACTTCTTTTTACATCTATATTTTGTCCTGATACTATAAGCTTAGCTTGATCAAGTTCTTCTTGTGTATATCCTGCACCCTTTGTTTGATCTAACAAATATGCTGTCATATCTGCTTCAGTTGCATCTTCTAGTAACATATTATCTAGCAGCCATAATACTGAATAGAATTTATCTTTATTTTGGTTTTTAAATAGAGTTACTTCTGATGTTACTGAATTATATCTTTGCACTAATTGATTAAAGGTTTCTTCTATATTCTTTTTTGATAGTGGAATGCTATAATTATATTCCACAGTTGCTCCTTCTACCGTTGTAGCATCAGAAACAAATCCAAGACCTGCTCTTAAGCAATATACATCCTTAAGATAATCTGGATCTGATTTGTCTGTAACTGTTACATTATTTTTACTTCTAGCTATTTTCCAAATATTTTTTGGATTTTCACTTGAACCATATAGTTGATGTTTATATGTAACATTTCCAATATTCCTTGATTTAGTTATTGTTAGTTTACCTAAACTTGCAGCATTTGCTGTATTTAATAAAGCAAATGCAATAAGTGTTAGTGTAAATACTAGGATTCCTACAATTAGTTTTCTTTTTCTCATTCTGACCACCTTTTATACTTTTCTTATATTATATTTTACATTTTTTTTAAATAAAGTCAATAGAAGATTTTGGTATTTTTTTTGACGCAAAAAAAACCTTCAAAATCCTTCTACGGAAAAGGATTTTGTATAATCGACATTATTTTATTACATTTATATTACAATTATACTACATTTTTATGACGAAATCAACTGATTATGTATATTTTACTTAAAAATATGGTTTTGCGTAAGAAATTTTCATTATTTTATATTTTAGTGAGTAGCTTTTTATTAATTCCTTCATATACTATTTATATATTAAAAAATCCTCTTGACAATTACACTAAATTTTGGTATTATATAAAAGTATTATGATGCTTTTAATATTTTGCAGGTATAGTTTAGTGGTAAAACATAACCTTGCCAAGGTTAAGTTACGGGTCCGATTCCCGTTACCTGCTCCATGATTGCGCACACCTATTGAATAAGAGATTATTCCAATTTGGTGTGCTTTTTTATATAGTAAAAAGAATATGTGCTTTTCACGGCACATATTCTCCATAGTTTCTCTTTAAAATGCTTCTATCTTTTTCGTCAATTTCCCCATCCTCATTTAAGTCATAAATTCCCTTTTGCTCATTGTTTTCTTCTGTCAGCTTTATTTTGTAATTATCATTTAATGCTACTAAGTCATCTATGTCAATTTCTCCGGTTTTAATCACATCTCCTGCAATTAGCCTATAATCTGGTATTTCTATTTCTTGGTCTAGATTTTCTATTTTGATGTCTATAACTTTTACTTCTAGATATCCAGGCTTTTTTATGTATAAATCATAAGTGCCTTCTTTTACAAACAGTTCATAGCTTCCAGCTTGTGTAGTTTCTGCCTGTGCTATAAGTTTTCCTTGTTTATCATATAGCTCTACATTTGCTAGATGTTTATTTTCGAAGTTCTCAGTTCTGATTTTTCCACTAATTACCGCTTCCTCCATATCATACTTTACGTATATTTTATAGTTTTCTTTTGTATATCCATCCTCTGCTATAACTTGTATATTAAATACGTTGTCACCTTTTCTTGATAGTATTAGGTCATTATCTAATGTGACTGTTGAGCTTTCATATTTAGGAATAGCTTTTACATCAAGAGCTAATAATTTACTTACTTCTTTTGGAACCTTTAAAGTATATACAAATTTGTTTTCATTAAACTCCTCCTCTAGTGTATATCCTTCAACTGTCAAATCGCTAAGTCTTGCATCGTCTGTTCTATTTTTTATTATTGTTATTTTATATTCCCTTGTACCTCCATCTTCTGCTGTAACTAATATTTTTCTTATAGACGTTCCATCTGGTATAATTTGCTCTTGTGCTCCTGTAACTGTTGCATAACGGTTTTCAGTGTTATATTCAAAGGATAATAATGTATCTGTATTTCCCACAATTAGTGTATAATTTTCTTCTTCATAAGCAAAGTTTGGTGATAAACTTCCTACACTAGGTATTAATTCTACCAAATGATTATTAGAAGATTTAGCTCTATTTACTGTTAGTATATATGTTTTCGTACTTTTATCTTCTGCTGTAACTATAATATTATATTTATTTTCTCCTGCTTCTACCATTACATATCCAGTACCTGAAACACTTGAAAATTCACTTTCTGCTTCTGCTAAAATTTGTAATCTTGAAGTTCCCTCTTTTACATCTATATTATATTCTTGTATGTCTTTATTAAAGCTTGGCATAAGCTCAAATAAATTTGAGCCATTTTTTACTTGTAGTTTAATTAGGTTTGCATTATTATTATATTTTCTAGTAATATTAATTACATATATTCTTTCAATTCCAATTGTTGATGTAACCTTTAATTTTACAACATTTTGTCCTTTTTCTAAGTTATATGTTCCTTTTCCCTCTAAGCTTGCACTTTTGTCTTCTGGTTCTGCATCTATATAAATACTATCTACTGTGTCTGGTAATTCTATTTCATAATTCATTGTTGTCTTTTCGAAGCTTGGTGATAGTATACCTGTTGAAGGCAATATATAGCTTAGGTAATTTGAGCTTTCCATTTTTCTATCTACATAAATATAATAATTTTCCGTTTTGCCTCCATCACTTGATACCACTTCAATTCTTATTTCATTCATCCCTACTTCAAAGTTTTCATTCCCTGTCACAGTATACGTTGCATTTGGGTCAAGTGTTTCTATATTTAATTCTAAGGAGGTTGTTTCATTGTTTACAATTACTGCATATTGTTTTGTATTACTTTCGAAATCTGGTGTTATTTTATATTTTCCTACTTCTAAGTTTTTAAGTAATGCACTAACTGCTGGCTTTCTTAAAATCGTTATTGTGTAATCTCTTATGGTTCCTTTTTCTGATTTTACTGTTAGTTTTATTTCATTTCTTCCTACCTCCAGACTTTTCTTCCCATTTCCTGTAACAATTGATGTGTCCGCTTCTGGATTGCCCCAAATAAATAGAGTATCTATTTCATATTCTACTTCTAGTAAATAGTTGGTAATTTCCTTCTTAAATTCTGGTTTAAGTATTCCATTAGATACAATTAGGCTTTTTAAATACGTATTGTCTGCTTCTTCTTTATTTATTATTATTGTATATGTCTTTATTGCTCCTGCTTCTGAAATGACTGTAATTCCGAACCTTGTTTTCTCCTTGGCTTAATGTTACCACTCCTGTTCCAAGTATTGTTGCACTTTCCTCTTCTGCCCTCGCCCCAATTCCTACTTTATTAACATCATATGGCACGTTAACTTTGTATACAGAAATTGCTTTATTAAATTCTGGTTCTATATTATAACCTTCTACCCACAAATCTGCCAAATTATTATTGTATGATACTGTTTTCGTAACTATTAAATTATAGTCGCAAGTTGTAATTCCATCTGGCGCTGTAACTCTGATAATTACGTTGTTTACGCCATTGCTTAAGCTAGTATTTCCCATAATCTCATATGTTGCATTTGAATCAAATGTAGTTGCAGCAATTTCTAGACTTGATTTGTTTGTTTCTACATAGTATGTTTTTATGTCCATATCAAAATTAGGTGTTATTGCATGTTCTTTTACGTTTAAAGTACTTAATCTTGCTTCATTTGATTTTTCTCTTGTTACTTTTATTTGATAGGCTCTTTCAATATTGTCTGTTGATATAACCTTTACTACTATTATATTTAGTCCGAACCTCTAAGTTATGCTCTCCTGTTCCCGTAATAGTCGCTGCTACATCTTCTGGAATTCCTGTTACTTCTATATCATTTACCAAATATGGCACTGTTACTTCATATACTTGTTTTTCTTTGTCAAATTCTGGTGT
>CARDEQ010000026.1:0-12349 GCA_948958005.1 uncultured Clostridia bacterium | reverse complement strand
AGAGATTTTGCCAGTGATTAATAAAGTAGACCTTCCAAATGCAAGACCAGAAGAGGTAAAAAAAGAGATAGAAGATATAATTGGCTTGGATGCATCAGATGCACCATGTATATCAGCAAAGTCAGGTCTAAATGTAGAAGCTGTTTTAGAGCAAATTGTACAAAAAATTCCAGCGCCAAAGGGAGAAGAAGCTTCTGAGACAAAATGCCTAATATTTGATTCATATTATGATAATTATAAAGGAGCAATAGCACATGTAAGGGTTGTAGACGGCAAGGTAAAAGTGCGGAGATGAGATACTACTTATGGCAGCAGGAAAAGTATTTACAGTTGTTGAGGTACGGAAGCTTTGAGCCAGGGACATATGTTCCATGTAAAGAAATAGTAGCTCGGAGAAGTTCGGATATATTGCTGCAAGCATAAAAAACTTATCAGATATTCATGTAGGTGATACTATAACACTAAATCAAAATCCAGCAAAAGAAAGATTACCTGGATATAAAAAAGTAAATCCAATGGTATATTGTGGACTATATCCAATGGATGGAAGCGATTATGAATTTTTGAAGGTTGCATTAGAAAAGTTAAAATTAAATGATGCAGCTTTAGAATATGAAGCAGAAACCTCAGCAGCGCTTGGCTTTGGATTTAGGTGTGGATTTTTAGGATTATTACATTTAGAGATAATTGAGGAAAGATTAGACAGGGAATTTGATTTAAGCCTTATTACTACTTCTCCATCAGTTATTTACAAAGTACACAAAACAAATGGAGAGGTAATTGAGTTATATAATCCAACAGATTTACCAGCACCTCAAGAAATATCATACATAGAAGAGCCAATAGTAAGTGCAGAGATACTAACCCCAAAAGAATTTGTTGGAGGTATAATGGAAATTTGCCAAAATAGACGTGGAGCATATATAGATATGAAATATTTAGATGCAAATAGAGTAACACTTTGCTATGAATTACCATTAAATGAAATAATATATGATTTCTTTGATATTTTAAAATCAAAAACTAAAGGATATGCTTCCTTTGATTATGAATTTAAAGAATATAGAAGATCTGAGCTAGTAAAACTTGATATTTTAGTAAATAATGAAACAGTTGACGCATTATCATTTATAGTGCATAAAGACAATAGTTATTCAAGAGGCAGGAGAATGGTCGAGAAGCTAAAAACTGCCATACCTAAGCAATTATTTGCCATACCACTTCAAGCAGCCTGTGGGGGCAAAATAATTGCAAGAGAGACTATTTCTGCAATGAGGAAGGATGTACTTGCAAAATGTTATGGTGGAGATATTTCAAGAAAGAAGAAATTACTAGAAAAGCAGAAAAAGGGGAAAAAGAAAATGAGGCAAATTGGTAATGTAGAAATGCCACAAGAGGCTTTCCTTAGTGTACTTAAATTAGATGAAGAATAGGAGAAGAGTATGGAATTTAAAATAGATGGAGAAAAAGAAATTTTAGAATATGAAACAACTGAAGGGAAAAGAGTATATGTAAGAGGTCTTATGTATGTTATGGCTATGGCAATAAATGATATTTATCCTGAGGCGCGACTTACAATTAACTATCAATTAGATAATTCTATGTATTGCAATTTCGATAGGCTTGAAGTAACAGAGGAATTATTAAATAATATAAAAGAAGAAATGAAAAAAATAGTAGAAGCTGATTTAGAGATAAAAAAAGTTTCTATGCCTTATGAAGAAGCAAAGAAATTTTACGAAAAAGAGAAAACTGCTAGAGGTGTTTTACAAATAGATCAAGGAAAAAAAGAAGAAATTACTTTATATTTTTGCAGAAGCTATTATAATTATTTCTTTGGAGAAATGCCAGCATCTACTGGGGTTATGAAAAAATTTGACCTAATGAAATATAAGGGGGGATTTTTACTAAGATACCCAAGTAAAAAGGCATCAGATAAAATTAAGCAATTTGTAGACAATAAGAAACTAGCTGAAACACTAGAAGAATATGACAGAATATATAAATTATTAAAGTTAAATACAGTATATAGATTAAACAATAGTATACAAGGGGATAATGGAAAAGAGACAATTCTTTTAGCAGAAGCACTTCACGAAAAGAAGATATCTGATATAGCAGACCAAATTGCAAAAAGGGCAGGAACCAAAATGATTCTAATTGCAGGACCTTCATCATCAGGTAAAACAACCTTTGCAAAAAGATTAGGAACACAATTATTATTAAATGGAATTAGACCTAAAACATTATCAGTAGATAATTATTTTGTAGAAAGAGAACAAAACCCAGTAGATGAAAATGGAGAATATGATTTTGAATGTATAGAGGCTGTTGACTTAAAATTATTCAATGAACACATACTTAGATTACTTGCAGGAGAAGAGGTTGAAATTCCTACATTTGATTTTGAGACAGGACATAAGAATTTTGAAGGCAATAAAATGAGACTAGAGGATAATGAAGTACTTGTAATAGAAGGAATTCATTGCCTGAACGATAAACTTACAGATGCAATTCCACGTGACAAAAAGTTCAAAATATATTTAAGCGCCTTAACAGTTTTAAACTTAGACTATCATAATAGAATATCGACAACAGATACAAGAATAATCAGAAGAATTGTAAGAGACTATAAATATAGACATTATTCAGCAAAAGAGACAATTCAAAGGTGGAAGTCAGTGAATGCAGGGGAAAAGAAGTATATATATCCATATCAAGAGGAGGCAGATGCAATGTTTAATTCATCAATTGTGTATGAGCTTGGAGTATTAAAACAATATGCACTTCCGATACTAAAGGAGATAGGAAAAAACGAGCCAGAATATGAGGAGGCTAAAAGACTTATAGAACTTTTAGAGTATTTTAAGCCAATAGGAGTAGAATATATACCAGAGAGCTCAATACTTCGTGAGTTTATAGGTGGAAGTATATTCTCATACTAACTTGGAGGAAATAATGGGAGCAAAATTTACTAAAATAGACGAAGAATTTATCTGTGAAAACTGTGGAAAAAAAGTACAAGCCCTAGGTTATTCATGTAGAAATCATTGTCCTTATTGCCTTTTTTCTAAGCATGTGGATATAAATCCACGGAGATAGAGAAGAAAGCTGCCATGGAATGCTAGAGCCAATAGATATAGAAGTAAATCCTAAAAAGGGATATGTGTTAGTTTCCAAATGCATAAAATGCAAAGCCATTAGGAAAAATAAAATAGCAGAAGATGACAATATGGAGCTGGTTTATCAAATAATTAGGAAAAAAGGATTTCAAAAATAGATTTTATGGCTAGAAAGGACAGAATTTATGAAGAAAAACATACCTAAATACATAATTCGGGAGTTTAATAATTCGGAGTAGTTGTAAGTACTGCATGGTACATTACAAATCAAGACAATAAACAAGAAGAAAACTCACATAATGTGGTACAAAAAGAGCTGAAAACTGAAAATTCGAATTTAAGACTTGGAATATCAAATTTAGATAGCTTAAACCCAATAATTTCAAAAAATCAAAATATACAAGATATATCAAAACTTGTATATGAACCATTATTTAATCTTACAAATGATTTTAGATTAGAAAATGCATTAGCAATAGAATTTTCTAAAGCTGACGGTAAGACATATTTCGTAAAATTGAGAGAAAATGTAAAATGGCATAATGGTACAGATTTTACAGCAGAGGATGTAAAATTTACAATAGAAGCAATAAAATCACTTGGAGATACATCAATATATAATGCTAATGTATCAAATATTGAGAATGTAGAGATTATGGGAAATAATCTTATAAAATTGTATCTATTTGAGGAGAAACCATTTTTTGAATATAATTTGATATTTCCTATAATAAGTTCAAATCTTTTAAAAAATGAAGATATTAGAAATACCGAAAAAAACAATGTACCAATGGGGACTGGCAAATATAGAACTAAAGGGATTGATATAACAACAGGCTTCGAGTTCGAGAAAAATCAAAATTGGTGGAATAAAGAAAATGTAGAACTAAGAATTGATACAATAACAGTAAGAATATACGAAAGAATTGCAGAGGTATATAACGCATATAAACTTGGTGGAGTTGATATGCTTGTAACACGGAAGTATGAATTTAGAGGATAACATTGGAACAATTGGCTCTAATTTGCAGAGGGTAGCAGGTAGAAATTTTGACTATTTAGCACTAAATACAAAGAGTAGTTTGCTATCATATAAAGAAGCAAGAAAAGCAATAAGCTATGCAATAGATAAAGAGGAAATTATAAATACTGTATATTCGGGAAAATATATAAAGGCAAATCATCCATTAGAATATGGTAGTTATTTATATAATAAAAATAGTAACTATGAATATAACCAAGAAAAAGCAAAACAGATTTTGATTACAAGTGGATGGAATTATGCAAGCCGGAATTTGGCAAAAAAAAGAAGGCTATAATAATTTAAAACTAAGGTTAAATCTACTTGTAGAAGCTAAGAATGAAAATAGAGTAAAGGTAGCAGAAATTATAAAGAAAAATTTAGAAGCTATTCGGAATACCAGTTACAATAACAGCTGTAAAAGACTGGACATATGAAAATAATTTAAGAAATAAGAATTATGATATTTTGATTACTCGGTGTGACAGTAGGAGTGAGTCCAAATTTAACTAGATATTTTGGAGAGGATAATCTAGCAAATTATGAAAACAATGAGGCATCAGAAATATTAAAAGACTTATATAATATAACAGACGAAAAAACTTTGAAAGATAAGTATTATAGATTACAAAATATATATGAAGAAGATATTCCATATATAGGCTTGTATTATAATAGACAGACGCTAGTTTTAGGAAAAAGCTTAACCACATCTAATGCAAGCAATTGGTACAATGCATTTTGTGATATAGAAAATTGGCACAAGAAAAATTAAAAAAAATTCAAAAAAAGCTTGACTTATAAAAATAAAAAGTATAAAATAAGTACAAACATACGTTTAACGAAAATATTTTTGCATAGATAAGAAAGGATGATATAAAAATGGCAAAAGAAAATAATGAAAAAAGACAAGCACTAGAAATGGCAATGGGTCAAATTGAAAAGCAATTCGGAAAAGGCTCAGTTATGAAACTAGGAGAATTTAAAGCAATGGAGGTAGAAGCAATTCCAACAGGAGCAATGAGCTTAGACATAGCTTTAGGAATAGGAGGAGTTCCTAGAGGAAGAATTATAGAAATATATGGGCCAGAAAGCTCAGGAAAAACAACCTTAGCACTTCACATAATAGCAGAAGCACAAAAACAAAAAGGAGAAGTGGCATTCATAGATGCAGAACATGCTTTAGACCCAGTATATGCTAAGAATTTAGGTGTAAATATAAATGATTTAATAGTATCACAACCAGATACAGGAGAACAGGCACTTGAAATAACAGAATCATTAATCAGAAGCGGAGCACTAGATGTTATAGTTGTAGACTCTGTTGCAGCCTTAGTTCCAAAGGCAGAAATAGATGGAGAAATGGGAGATTCTCATATGGGATTGCAAGCAAGACTTATGTCACAAGCTTTAAGAAAACTTGCAGGAGCAATAAATAAATCAAAAACAGTACTTATATTCATCAACCAATTAAGAGAGAAAATAGGAGTAATGTTTGGAAATCCTGAAACAACAACAGGAGGTAGAGCACTTAAATTCTATGCATCGGTTAGAATGGATATAAGAAAAATTGAAAATATAAAACAAGATGGAAATATAATAGGTACAAGAACTAGAGTAAAAATAGTAAAAAATAAGGTGGCTCCACCATTTAGAGAGGCAGAATTTGATATACTATATGGAAAGGGAATATCAAAAGAAGGCAATATATTAGATATGGCTGTAAGCTTAGATATAATTGTAAAAAGTGGTTCATGGTTTAGTTATAATGGTGAAAGAGTAGGACAAGGAAGAGAAAATGTCAAAAAATACCTGACAGATAATCCAAAGGTTCTTGAAGAAGTAGAAAAGAAGATTAGAGAAAATATAGAGCAAGCTTTTGAAAACTCTTTGAATGAAGAAATAAAAACATCAGAAGAAGCTATGGATACTGCAAATGAATTTGAAGAAGCAGAAGAATAAAGATTTTAGCTTAAAGAAAGGAGTGTATGATTACTTTTAACTTAGAAATAATCATACAAAAATATATGAGCTATACAGTAGAAGAATTTGATAAAAATAAAACGATGGTCATGAAATATATATTATACAAAAAGAGAACAGAAAGTGAAGTAAGGAAAAAATTCTGCCATACAATAGAAGAAAATATGCTTGAGGATATAATAGAATACATAAAAGAAGCAGGATATATAAATGATAAAGAATATTTAGAAAAATTAGTATCTGAATATATGAATTTAAAGGCAATGTCAATTCGTGAACTAAAAAACAAAATATATGAAAAAGGAATATATGCAGATATTATTGAAGATTATATATCTGAA
The DNA here is from genome assembly GCA_948958005.1 of uncultured Clostridia bacterium. GTDB lineage: Bacteria > Bacillota > Clostridia > TANB77 > CAG-508 > JAAWPK01. The sequence continues at coordinate 5,882 of CARDEQ010000026.1, read as the reverse complement.
AATAGAGAAAAACTAGAGGAATATGAATTAAACTCAGCAAGAAAATTAGCAGAGAAGAAAAAACGGTATAGAACCTCAAAAGCTTAAAAATTACTTAGTGAATAAAGGATTTGATACAGATACTTTGAAAAAGGTATTAGATGGGGAGGAATAAACTTCAAGTCTAATAAAATATGAGCTTTATGACTTAACATTTTATTAGCTTGAGCTTAGAAAAAATGGAAAATATACTAACTTTAGAAAGCAAAAAATTGCAAATAAAAATAGAAAATTTTGAAGGTCCACTAGACTTGCTATGCCATTTGATTGATAAAAATAAAATGGATATATATGAGATAAACTTAAATGAAATAACAGACCAATATATTGAATATATAAATAAAATGGAGAAACAAAAGCTAGCAATAAGTAGTGAATTTTTACTTATGGCGTCTGCACTTCTTTTAATTAAATCAAAGGGCTTACTTCCAAGTTCAGATGTAGAGGAGGAAGAAGAACTGACAGAGGAGGAATTGATTAGAAGAATAGTAGAATATAAGAAATATAAGGAGATTACATCAAAATTAAGAGAAATGTATAATACATATTCAGAGAGAGTATATGCAAGACAAGAAGGAATAACACTTCCAAAGCAGACTTTAGAGGTAAATTATGAAATGAGTGCATTAGAAAATTTATATAAAGATGTAATGGAAAGATTTGAGGCAAGAAAAAATATAAATGCACAGAATATTGAAAAAATTGCAATAAAAGATACATATACAGTTACAAGTAAAGTAAGAGAAATTTTTAGAGAATTAGTCAAAAGGCCAAGATTTGTTTTCAATAAAATATATACACTATCAAAGTGTAATAAAATAGAAGTTGTAACAGCTTTTACAGGACTTTTAGAATTATCAAGAAGAAGCAAAGTAACAACACTGCAAGAAGAACTTTTTGGAGATATAACAGTTGAAAGAAAAAAGAAAGAGGCAGTGTAAAATTATTTAAAATAGTATAAAATTTCAAAAAATGGTAAAACTAGGAATATAACGAAAAGAGATGGAGAAGTTATGAAAATAGTTTTGCTATTTTTTTGTGGAATTTTAATTTTAATATCAATGGTTTGCTTGTTATTAATATTCTCGAAAATAAAGCTTAATATCAAAAAGGTAAGTATAAGTAATATAAAAGCTGGAAGAAAGCAAAAAGACTTATCTAAAGAATTTGAAATATATTTAGAATTGTATTTATTAGGTTTTATTAAAATAGCGAGAATAAAAGTAAATAAGAAACTGGCTGAAAGGTTTAAACTAAAACAGGAATTAGAATCAATACAAACAGATGTTAAAATTGTAAAATCAATAAACCACTTAGAAATTATTAAAAAATTAAAAATTAGAACTGAAAAATTTAGAATGTATTTAGCACTAGGTACAGAAAGTGTAATGTTAACAGTAAATTTAATTGCAATCATTTCGGCCATTTGTGGGATAGCTTTTAGAAACTTAGAATCTACAAAAACAGAATATAGAGTAATACCATTGTATAATTTTGGAAATTCTATAAAATTTAACCTAAATTGTATAATTAGTGTAAAAATAGTACATATTATTTATGTAATATATATTTTATCAAAAAAGAGGAGGAATAAGCATGAGCGAACATCCGATAGAGGGACTTATGATTACAGCTATGAATAGTATACAAGATATGGTGGATGTAAATACCATAATTGGTGACCCAATAGAAACTAGCAATAATGTAGTAATAATTCCAATTTCAAAGGTTTCATTTGGATTTGCTGCTGGTGGTAGTGAATTTAAAGGAGAAACTGTTAATGAATACTCAAAAAATAGGGAGGAAGAACAAGTACAATACCGTTTACCTTTTGGTGGAGGAAGTGGTGCAGGGGTTAATATAAACCCAATAGCATTTTTAGTTGTACAAGAGGGAAATGTAAAGCTACTTCCTGTAAATCATTCTTCAGCAATAGACAAGCTTTTAGATTATATGCCTGACGCAATAGAAAAAGTAAATTCATTAATAAATAAACAAATGCAAATGAGAGCAGAGGAAAAAAGTAGAATGCAAAATATTGAAAAACAAGCAAGAGAAGTAGTTAAAGAAATGTCAAAAGAGCCAGCAAAAGAGAAGAAACAAGAAAAAACAGCTAGTGTCACAAAAACAAAACCTAGAAGGGGAAAAGCGAGAAATGTTGAAGCTGTCGAATATGAATATAATGATATTGGACCAGCAGAGGATATAATTATAAATATTGATGATACAGACGATTTTGACGATTAATCAGAATAAGTTGAGTACTTAAAGAATATAATTATAACTAAGGACAAACTTAATCAAGCTTGGAGGAAAAGATGGTTATAGATGTTGGATATCTAAAAAGAGTAACTAAAAGAATACTTACACTTGCAATAACGTTAATTCGGAATATATCTTGCTTTCAAAATGGCAGTATTTTACATGCCATTTTTGATTGCGTTCATAATAGCATTAATGGTAGAACCCATTATAAAGTGGTTTTCTAGAAAAACAAAAATACAAAGAAAGCCTAGTGCAATTATTATATTATTTTTAGTATTTGCAATAATAGTTGGGCTACTTGCTTGGGGAATAATGGCACTAATTGATGAAGGTGCAAATTTACTAAAATTATTAAATGATTCAGTCCGGAAGTGGATATCGGATATATTATGGGGATGGTAGATAGGATAAACTTTGAAGAATTACAAATTTCAGAGGATGTAGTAAATATGGTAGAAAATTCAATGGCTAGCTTTTTTGACCAAGCTTCTATATGGCTTACTAATTTTTTAAATTCAATGTTAGATGTAATTTCATCTGTTACGACAGTTGGTATATATACAGTAATTACAATACTTGCGACATATTTCATCTGTGCAGATAGGATATATATATTAGATCAAATTGAACATCATTTTCCAAAGGAATGGGTAAAAAAGTTTAGTAAAAATTTGCATAAAATAACTAAGATGTTAGGTGGATATTTAAAAGCACAGGCAATATTAATTGGAATAAATTTTATATTAGTGCTAATTCGGACTAGTTGCATTTGATATATTTGGACTAAATGTAGGATATCCGTTAATGATGGCACTTTTAATAGCATTTTCTGACGCACTTCCAATACTTGGCTCAGGGACTATAATGCTTCCATGGGCGGTAATTTGTGGGACACAAGGAAACTTAAATCTTGCAATTGCTTTAGTTGCATTATTTGCAGTAATTTCGATAGTAAGGCAATTACTTGAACCTAAAGTTGTAAGTAATGAAATTGGAATACATCCCATTTTTACATTGATAGCTATGTACACAGGATATAAGCTAATACGGGATTCTTCGGAATGCTTATTGGACCAATTATTATAATTATTCTAAAAGCAATATTTGAAACCCTAATTGATAAAGGAATTGTAAAAACATTATTTGATAAGAGATAAATTTTATAAGAAATAGGTTGACATATTGCATGAAATTGATATATAATAAATATACTAAAGTATACAAACTTGTTTATTCACTATAAAAGCGGTTTTACCATTCCAGTTAAAAATGGGCATGTAAAGCGGGTTTATCATTCCAGTTAAAAATGAGTATATAAAGCGGTTTTACCATTCCAGTTAAAAATGGTTATAAAAGAAGGTGGTAAGGGTAACTTTACCACCTAAAATTATTGAAGGGAGTAAAATATGAAGAAAAACAAGCTAAGGTGGTATGTAGCAGACAAAGAATATGTGAAATATTTAAGACAATTTGAAGATAAGGTAGAGAATATACAATATAATGAAAAATTGAAACCATATATAGGAATAGTAATAAATATTAATGGATTCGACTACTATGTTCCAATATCATCAGTAAAACAAAAGCATTATAAAATGAGCAATAGAATGGATTTTATAAAAATAATGCAAAAAGAGAAAATAATAGGTGTTTTAAATCTTAATAATATGATACCGATTTCTGATAACAATGTTAAACAACTAAAATATGAACATATAGAAGAATATAGAGATTTTAAAACAGAAGAAGAAAAAAGATTATATATATCATTTCTAAGTTTTGAACTTAGTCTGATTAATAAGAATACAGAAAAGATTATAAAAAATGCAACTAATTTATATAATGAGAAAATAAGTAATAAAAATTCAAATATTTCTAAGAGATGTTGTGATTTTAAATTGTTAGAAAAAAAGTCTATATTATATAAAAATTCTAATCAAAATAATTAATTTCAAATTGTTGTAATGTTCTAAAATTTGTATTTCTACATATTCTGCATCTATTTTATTTTTAACTCTATGTGCTTTTATTTTTTCTAAAAACCCCTTTCCTTTTTTTAAAATATTAGATATAATAAAACAAATATATTATAGCAAGGAGAAATAGAAATGAATTTACCAAATAAACTAACAGTTATGAGAATTTTACTTGTGCCAGTGATGGTAGTTATTGCTATTATTGGAATACAAGGAGAGTGGCTAGGAGTCCGGAGTAGAGTTTTGGATAATGAATTTTATATTTATTATTGCTTCAATCACTGATAAATTAGATGGAAGTATTGCACGTTCAAGAAACTTAGTTACAAATTTTGGAAAGTTTTTAGATCCGATTGCAGATAAAATTTTAGTGCTAGCAGCTATGCTTATTTTAGTAGAAAAGCAAATGATACCTGCATGGATACCAATAATTGTACTTACACGTGAGTTTGTCGTATCTGCATATAGATTGATTGCAGTAGAACAAGGAGGAAGGGTTATAGCTGCTTCAAATTGGGGAAAGCTTAAAACTGTAACTCAAATGATAGCTATTATACTTGCTTTTATAAATATAAATGGAACAAATATATTTTTTAATTTCATACATTGGGAATTAAATGGGATAGAACTTATAATTAATATGGTGACTTCAATTATGCTACTTGTCTCAGTTATAGCGACTATATTTTCAGGGTATGATTACATAAAAGGTGGAAAAGACTTATTTAAGGATAAATAGAAAGAGGAAAACTATGGATAAAGAAGAAGCTAAGAAAAAAATACTTGAGTTAAGAGAAAAAACAGAATATTATGCTAAAAAGTATTATGACGAAGATAGCCCAGAAATATCAGATTTTGAGTATGATATGCTGCTGCTGGATTTAAGAAATCTAGAAAAAGAATTTCCAGATTTAATAGATAAGGATTCTTTAACTCAAAAGGTTGGAGGGCATGTTAAAGAGGGATTTGAGAAGGTTGAACACGAAGTTCCACTTCAAAGCTTGCAGGATGTTTTTACAATAGAAGAGTTAAGGGCTTTTGACACAAGGATTTGCAAAGAGACGAAAAAAGAGGAAATTTTTTATACAGTAGAGGGAAAAATTGACGGATTATCTGTTGCTCTAGAATATATAAATGGCGAATTTGTAAGAGGCGCAACTCGTGGAAATGGGCAAGTAGGAGAGGATGTTACTCAAAATTTGAAAACTATAAAAAGTATCCCTAAAAAGTTAAAGGAGCCTATAAATATTACTGTACGTGGAGAAGTTTTCATTTCTACAAAGGATTTTGAGAAAATGAATGAAGAACAGGAAATTCTAGAGGAGAAAACTTTTGCTAATGCAAGAAATGCTGCTGCTGGTTCTTTAAGACAATTAGACAGCAAAAAAACAGCTAAAAGACCTCTTGACATATATATTTTTAACATACAAAAGTTAGAGGGAAATACTTTTAATTCTCACTATGAGCAACTTTTATATTTAGAAGAATTAGGCTTTAATGTAAACCCTGTAAAAAAACAGTGTATTCGGAATAGAGGCTGCAATAAGAGAAGTTGAAAGTATCGGAGAAGGAAGATTAAATTTCGGCTTTGGAACAGATGGT
>CARDEQ010000025.1:0-12452 GCA_948958005.1 uncultured Clostridia bacterium | reverse complement strand
GTATATATCCTATTCTTATCATAAGTAAAAAATAAATAATTGCAATAACAGCAAGCATATTCCTCATTCTCTTTTTTCTAGTTATATTAGACAAAATTCCCACCCAAACCCTTTCTTTCTTAATTATATTAAGGCTTAAGCGAAATATTCTGCTTTTTTACTTCGGTGTGTGTCAAAGGGGACGGGGCAAAACGACATAAAATTTATGTCATTTTGCCCCGTCCCCTTTGACACATTATTAATCTAAATCCCTAAGAAAATTTGTACAAATACTTTACCATATACAGGACTATCCATTACACAAATTCCAGTATATTCAAATTCACCTTCTTCAATGTTTTCTCTATGAAGCCTTGAATTTATCCATGCTTCTACTGCTTTTTCTGGTGTTATATTTCCTGCTAAATTCTCTCCTGCTATTCTATATTCTATTCCATTATTCTGTATCATTTCAAATGGTGTTCCTAAGTTTTTTGAATTATGTGAAAAGTATTCATTATCTACTATATCTCTTGCTTTCATATATGCTACCTCTTGAAGCTTAGCAAAAGTTTTTAATTCTTTTAATCCTCTTTCTTTTCTATATATATTTATTAGCTCTAAGGTTTCTCTCTCTTCTTTGGTTAAAAGAGATTGCTCATTTACTAATTCCTGCATTTTTTCACTTGGCTTACTATTTACTATACTTGCGTTAGTTACAAGTGTTATTCCTTGTATAAAGATAAAACTTACGAAAATAATTAAAGCGATATTTTTTTTCTTTAATACTTTCATTTATTTACACATACCCCACTTTATAAAATTTATTATATTTTTTATCATAAGTTTATGTGCTATTATATTATCCTTTTACGAAAGTTATTATTTTTACTTATTCAACACAATTTATATTATACAACTTTTTCTTAGTTATGTCAACTATTTTTGTAAAAAATTGCAAGCAAAACTACAATTTAGTTCTGCTCGCATTAACATATTATTCAGTTGCTACCCCATTTACTCTTGCTATTGTCCCATCTGATATTTTTATTTCTATATGATTATCTTTAGATGAAACATGGTAGTATAATTGCTCTTTCCTTTTTATTTTTAATACTTCTAATTCCTCTGCATTTATGTTTGTTTCACCTAGTTCTTTAAATTTGCTTTTAGCAATCGTTCTTGCTTCCTCCTCTGATATTTCTCCTAATTCTGTCTTTGTATTTGTTTCAGGTGCTTCTGATTTAGAAGAGGTCTGTGCTGTCGGCTCTGGTGTATTATTAGTATTTGTACCTCTTGCCTGTTCATTTACATTATTATTATCTGAGCTTCCAACCATAACTGGAATATCCTCTACATTTTTACTTTCTTTTCCTTCATCTTTTCCAATAGAAGCAAAGAAATCCTTTACTTCATTTACTGGAAGATAAGAAGCAACGTCTACTCCTTGACGCTCTAGCAAAACATAGCCTGCCCCTATAATTATAACTAAACTTAGCAATACCAATAAATTATATGTATTAAATACACGCCTTTTTTTGTTTTCTCTTTTGCCACTCATTTTATCTATTTCCTTTTCATAAGATTTAATTTTATTTTATCATTAAGTTATTCTATTGTAAAGAGAATTTCTTAAAATTTAGTTAGTAAATTGAGGAAATGTCAAGGCAAAGAAATAAGGCTTTTGTCTCAACTCTTTTTTTGAGTTTTCTTGAGACAAAAGCCTTATTCACTTTTTCTTGATTTGTGTCAAAATGCCCCGTCCCCTCTGACATTAATCAAGTATAACCTCGAATTTTTCGTTGTTATATTCTACTCTGAAGCGTTTGCTTACTCCTCTATGTTTTATTTCTATTAGTTCTCCGTCTAGTTTTTTTGCTATATTTTTGTTAAGTACTACTTTTACTTTTCCTAGGTAAGTATCTCCATCTAGGAAATCGTCTATGTCGATATTTAAACGTCTCTTGCTTAGTTTCCTTGAGCCTCCTAGTTTGAATTTTCCGTTTTCCTCTATGTAAATCTTTGTATTGCGTCTTGTTGCAAATAGGATTGCTAGTAGCAATAGTCCTAGTAATGATGTCATTGCTAGTGCGAGTGGTCTATTATCTTTTTTCTCATCTTTTACACCAAGTGTTTCTGTTGGTCTAGGTGATGGGGATGGTTTTGGTGTTGGTTTTGCTGTTGGACTTGGGGATGGTCTTACAGGGGTTTGATAGTCTGGTCTTTCTGGTATTTCTACTATTGGTAATTCTGGTTTTGGTGCTGTTGTAGGTGGAGCTGGTTCTACTGGTGTTGGTGTAGGAGTTGGTGTTGGTATTGGAGTTGGCTCTGGCTCCTGTTCTTCTGGTTTTTCATCTACTATTACTACAAATTTGAGTTCGTATCCTTCAAAGGTTACTTTTATTACCTGTGCTCCTGGTTGTTCTTTATTATACCCTGATACCATTTTTTCACTTATTGGAATTGACATTTCTCCACTTAGCATTGTGATTTTTATCATGGCTCCTGTTAAGTCAAGCTCCTCACCATATGCATATCTTGTCTTATCTGGCTCTTTTTCTAATGTTACATTAACTATTTCGTCCATAACGGTTACGTCAAATGTCGCTTTTAATCCACTATATTCAACATAGATAATTTGGTCTCCTACTGCTTTTGGATCATAGCCTGAAACCATATCCATTGTTAAGTCAGCGGTTTCTTTAACTTCTCCACTCTTCATGATTATTTGAACTGTTGCTCCGGCTTAAATCTAATTCTTCACCATATTTGAATGTTGTCTTATTTGGATTTACCTTCAAGTGACTGATGCTATCTTCTACTGTTATTTCATATTCACCTAATACTTCTCCAGCATATGTTATTGTCAAAGTTTGTTTTCCTGGTTTATTTGCATCATAGCCTGTTACCATGCTGTTTGTCATATCTATAATCTTCTCTGTACCACTTGTTTTTATAAGTTTAATTGTACCACCGCTTAAATCTAATCTTTCACCTATTTCATAGTCTTTTTTATCTGGATATGTAACTATTTCTGCATTTGCTATTTCGTCCTCTATATTTATGTTATAAGATGTTGTTTTTGTTATATCATTTTCTTCGTATGATACTTCTATTCTTACACTACCCTCTGTACTTGAATTAAAGCCTGATACTGTAACTTTGCCATTTGTTAGTGGAATAACCTCTGTTCCACTTAATCTTGTTACTCTGATTGTACCTCCATTTAAGTCTTCTACTTCGCCAATTTGATAATCTTGCTTTGGATAGTCTTCCATTTCTATTTTAGTAATTTCATTTACTATTGTAATTGGATAATCTTCTCTATATGTCGTGCCATTTGGTGCTGTATATTCTATTTTAAGTATCTTTGTAACCTTTTGTGTACTATCATATGTACTTGGTCTCATGTTTACTGGACCTCCATCTGCTTCTTTTATCATAGCATTTGTTAAAGGCACTTTTCCTGTTGTTCCATCAGCATATGTAAGAGTAATTTCTCCATTACTTAATGATAGGTTTTCTCCGTGCTTATATTTATCTTTTGTAGGTATTGTTATTGTTGCATTTGTTACTCTGTTTACCAATTCTACTGTGAATGGTGTATCAAATTTTGTTCCATTTGTAAAGCTGTCTGGATTTGTATCTGTGTATTCTACTTTTAAGTTTTGTGTGTTTTTGCTATTTTTATTATATCCTGGTAACATGTCTGGGGTTAGAGTAGTTGGGGCTCCTGCTCCTGCCTTTGCATAGTTTACAGTATATTTTATATTATTGTCTGTTATTAAGGTTAATAGTTCTGTTCCTACTTCTCCTGTTACTGTGATTGGTGCTACTGTTATTCCTGTTACATAGTCTTTTACATTTACTACAAATGTTGCTGTTTGTCCACCATAGGTTACTGTTACTATCTGGTCTCCTAATTCTGTTTTATCATATCCTGATATCATATCAGCTGTTATTGGAAGCTCTTTTGTTCCTTTTCCACTGGTTACTGTTATTTTTCCGTTTGTTAAATCAAGTTCCTCATTGTATTTATATTTATCTTTTGTTGGTGGTGTCTTTATACTTATTCCTGTTACGCTATCTGCTACTGTTATATTGTAGGTTGTAGTTTCTGTTATACCATTTTCTTCATATGTTATTGTTACTGGTCTACCTGTTGTTTCTGTACTAGTGTCAAAGTTTGATATCATATCTTGTGTAACCTCTACAATAGTTGGGGCTCCTACTGCTCTTGTTACACTTATTTTTAGTTTGTCTGTATCTAATGGGTCATTTACATTATATGATGTCTTATGCTCTGTACTTACTACTACTATTCCTTGGATGTCATTTATTATTGTTACATTCCAGTTTATAGCTTCTGTTTTATCTCCTTCAGCATAAGTTATAACTACTGGTTTTGTTAGTTTGTTTGTACTATCAAAGCTTGCTGGGCTCATGTCAAGTGGCGTAGTTCCATCTGCTTCATAGAATTTCAGCTTACTTATATCTCCATTTGTAGTTGCTCCATCTGAGTAGGTTAATGTTACTGTTGCTCCTGCCCTATTTATAGTCTCTCCATAGTTGTATTCGCTTTGTGTAGGAGCTGTTATTGTTATTCCTGTTACTTTGTTTGCAAGAAGCACTGTAAATGGTGTGTCAAAGCTTGCTCCATTTGTAAAGCTATTTGGGTTTGTGTCTGTGTATTCTGCTGTTAAGTTCTGTGTTACTTTGCTTGTTTTGTTATATCCAATCACCATGCTTGTTGTCAGAGCTGCTGGGGCGCTTGCTCCTGCTTTTGCATAGTTTACTCTATATGTTATATTATTGTCACTAATTAGCTTCAATAATTCATTTCCAATTTCTCCATTTACTGAGTTTGGAGTTACTGTAATTCCTGTCACATAATCCTTTACTTTTACTTTAAATGTTGCTTCTTGTCCTCCGTAATTTACTGTTACTGTTTGCTCTCCTAATTCTGTTTTATCATAGCCTGATATCATTCCTTGGGTTATATCTATGTCTTTTGTTCCTTTTCCACTGGTTACTGTTATTTTTGCACCTGTTAAGTCTATTTGTTCGTTGTACTTTTGACTTTCAGGTGGCGGTGTCTTTATACTTATTCCTGTTACACTGTCTGCTACTGTTATGTTGTAGGTTGTAGTTTCTGTTATATCATTTTCTGTATATGTTATTGTTAGTGGAAGTCCTGTTGCTTCAACTGTTGAGTTAAATCCTGACACCATGCCATCTGTAACATCTACCACTGTTGGAGTTCCTACTGCTCTTGTTACACTTATCTTTAGCTTACTTGTATCTAAAGCTTCATTTACATTATATGAAGTTTTATGGTCTGTACTTACTACTGTTATTCCTTGAATATCATTTATTATTGTTACATTCCACAGTAAAACTTCAGTTTTACCTCCCTCTGTATAGCTTATTTTTACTGGCTTTGTCATTTTATTTGTACTATCAAAGGCGCTTGGACTCATATCTAACTCTGTTGTTCCGTCTGCTTCATAGAATTTTAATTTACTTAAATCTCCAGCTTCTGTTGTTGTGTCTGCATATGTTAATGTTACTGTTGCTCCTGTTTTGTCTATACCTTCTCCATGGTTATATTTGTCTTTTGTAGGGGCTGTTATTGTTATTCCTACTATTTTATTTGATAATGTTACTTTGAAGTCCTTTTCTATATCATCTCCATATGTGAAGCTGTTTGGATCATTATCTCTATATACAAATGTTAATGTTTGTGCTGTTAATGTGTTCGGATTATATGGAGTTGTGCTTTTTAACATGCTTGTAGCTAATTTCACTGCCTCTTTATTTCCTGTTTTTGCATAATTTACTGTATATGTTACATTTAGTTTATCTATTATTTCTTGCAAGCTTGTACCATATAAAACTCCTGTCACTTCACTTGGATCAATATCAATATAATTTACATAGTCCTTTACTTTTATTTGGAATGTTGTATCAAATCCACCATAGCTTACCTTTACTGTTTGATTTCCAAGTGTACTCATATTATATTCTGATAACATTCCTTCTGATATTGCTATATCTCTTGTTCCTTTTCCGCTGGTTACTTCTAATATTGCTCCTGTTAAATCAATTGTTGTATTATATTTCTGATTCTCAGGTGGTGGTGTTTTTATTCTTATTCCTGTTACACTATCTGCTACTGTTATGTTATAGGTTGTAGTTTCTGTTATATCATTTTCTGTATATGTTATTGTTAGTGGAAGTCCTGTTGTTTCTGCAAGTGAACTAAAGCCTGAAACCATGTTGTCAGTAACATTTACAATGGTTGGGGCTCCGACTGCTCTTGTTACACTTATCTTTAATTTACTTGTATCTAATGGTTCATTTACATTATATGATGTTTTATGATCAGTACTTACTACTACTATTCCTTGAATATCGTTTATTATAGTTACATTCCAATTTACTGTTTCTGACTTTGTTCCCTCTGTATATTTCAAAACAACTGGTTTTGTAAGTTTATTTGTACTATCGAAGCTTGCTGGGCTCATGTCAAGTGGAGTAGCTCCATCTGCTTCATAGAATTGTAGCTTACTTATATCACCATTTTTTGTTGTAGTATCTGCATATGTTATTACAACAATTGCTCCCGCTTTGTTTACACCTTCTCCATGTTTATATTTACTTTCTGTTGGTGGTGTTATTGCTATACTAGTAATACTATTTGCTAATGTTATACTTATGTCTCCTTGGATTGTTTCTCCATTAGTTGCACTATTTGTATCTGTATCTATATAATTTACTTTTAAGCTTTGTGGAGCTATTGTATTTTTGTTATATCCTTGTACCATGCTTGCTGCTAGAGTTTCAGATGGGGTCTTATCTCCAGCCTTTGCATAGTGCAGTGTATATGTTATGTTGTTGTCTGTTATAAGTTTTGACATTTCTACTCCATACGCACCTGTTATAACGTCTGGACTTATTGTAATTCTATCTACATAGTCTTTTACGTTTACTGTTACTGCATCCACTTTTGTCTGTCCACCATATTCTATTGTTAATGGTTGATCTCCAAGCTCTGTTTTTGTATATCCCGAAATCATGCTTATATCTAGTGGTACATCTATATTTCCGCTGCCTTTTTCTACTGTAATGCTGGCTCCTGTTAAATCTAACTCTTCATTATATTTATAGTTTTTCTTTGGTAAATTTACACTTACTATCCTTTTTACACTGTCTACTACTGATACATTGTATGTTGTAGTTTTTGTAATTCCGTTTTCTTCATATGTTACTGTTAATGGTATATTTGCATTTTCTACACTTGTGTTTAAGGTTGATACCATATCTTGAGTTACTGCTTTTACTTCTGCTCCTACTGCTCTTGTTATTGTTATCTCTAAGTCTGTTACATCTAAGCTATCACCTATGTTATATTGTTTTTTATGTGTTGTACTTGTTACTGCTATATTTTTTATGTCATTTATTATTTCTATTGGGTAGTCTATTTTGCCTGTAATTCCATCTTTCGTATAGCTTATTTTTAGTGTTTTTACCACCTTGTTTGTGCTATCATATGAGCTTGGACTCATGCTTGGTACACTTATTTCATCTGCTTCTGTTATTGTTGCATTTGCAAATGGCACTGTTTGTGTTGTATTATCTGCATAATGTAGTGTGATTGTTCCATCTGCTCCTAACCCTTCTCCATGCAAGTATCTTGTTTTAGTTGGTGGAGTTATACTTATACTTTTTATATTATTTATTACTTCTATATCAAATTGATGTGAGAATGTCTCTGACAATTTAGTTCCATCTGATAATGGGTATTCAGGACTATATTTTGCGGTAATGTGCTTTATCCCTGCTTTACTTGATTCAAACCCTTCTACCATGTCTGTTGTTAAATTTACAGTTTTTATTCCTGCCTTTTTCCATGTCACCTTTAATGCTCCACCTTCTACATTTAATGGCTCATTCAAGTTATATTCTACTTTAGTTGGTTCTGTAAATTCTGTTTTTGTAACATAGTCATAACATTCTACTTCTATTTTAGTTGGGGCTGTCTTTCCTGCAAGCGTTGCTGTTAATTGTTGTTTACTTCCTGTTGTGTTTGTATTAAATGTTGATATTGTTACACTTCCATCAGGTAAATTTATCGTTGATTTTGTTCCACTTGCTAAGGTTACTTCTACCTGTGCACCTGTTAAGTTTAAATTTTCTCCGCATTTATATATTGTTTTATTTGGTTGTTTTATAACATCTATACTATCTATTTTGTCATTTACTATGATTGTTTGTGTTGCTGTTTTTCCTTCATATGTAAATGTTATTACCTGACTACCCTTCACTGGAAGGTCACCAGCTGGAGTACTTTGAGTAAAGCTGCTTGAATCTACACTTGCTTTTAAATCTCCTGATGCTAATCCTGCGTTGGTAGTTACTCCTGTACTACTTTGCGTTAAACTTACCTTAGCTCCACTTTTTTTAGTAGCTTCTAATGTTAACCCTGTAAAATTCAATTGTGTATCATGGTCGTATTCTAAGGTACTCATTGGTGTTTTAACCGCTAATGATATAATTGGGTCATTTATTGTTATAGGGAAAGCTGTTGTTTTTCCTTTATATGATAGGGTTACTGTTGGTTTACTGACATTTGCAGGAGAGCCCGCTGTTATAGTTACATTTTTATCTGTCATATCAACTGTATCTGTTGATCCATCATCATATAATATCTCAATTACTCCGCCGGCTCAAGTCAATTGCTTCGCCTTGTTCATAGTCAACTTTATCAGGATTTTGTTTTACAGAAATTGATTGTATTGCCTTTTCTGCTTCTGCAAACCCATTTCCTGCAAGCTCTGTAATGTCTTTACTTACATTTGCACCACTTGCATTTTTATAACTTACTTTTGCTCCTGTTGGAACATCTAATCCTGATGGTTGCAAGGAAAATAAATCCAATGGTAATGTTTCTTCTGTTAAACTATCATCTAATACTTTGAAATACATTCTTATGATTGGCACATATCCAGGATATCCTTGTCCTGCTTCATCTATTTCTGGATCATCTACTTCACCTGGTACATATCCTTCTCCTACTACATCAAGTCCACCTTGTATTGCTATTGTATAAAGAAATGTTCCTGCTGTTTTATCATAATTCTTTTGAAAGATATCAGCTTCAAAGTATGAGCTTTGTTCTGTTATATTTCCAATTTTTGTTTTTATAGCAGTTGTTGCACCTGATGCCTTATCACAAGGTGTAATTTTGCTTGCATCAAATTTTAATACTATGTCTAATCCATTGAAAATTTCTTCTGTTGCCACTCCAAGTTGTACACAAAGTACTCTAACTGAATTTTTTAATTCGATTCCCCTGTTACTTAATAAGACTGGCTTTTCTTCAAGTGTTCCTGTTGCTGCTGATACAGTATTTTTGAATAATATACTATATGGTGCAAATAAATTAATTATCATAATTAATACTGTAAGTAAAGCTATTCTCTTTTTCCCTTTCATTTGTTTTCTCCTTTATTCATATTTCTCTATATTTATATAATTTCCTTTTCCGTTCAAAACGCTTAGTATGTCATCTAATGCAACATATCCTTTTTGTCCATAATCATATCTTTCTTCATATCCATCGTCTACTACTCCCAACCCTTTTGCATTAAGTACATCTACTATGTCATCTAGGTCTGCTATTCCGCTTCGATTGATATCTCCTTCAACGAGGATTACATTGTCTAAGTCTATTACATCATTTTCATTAACTGTTATTTCTGTTATTATGTTTGCTAAAAATCCTAGTCTTTCTTGCTTTAAATCATATACTCCTGGAATAACATATATTTCATATGCTCCATTTTCACCTTCTGTATTTGTTGTTCTTTCGGGTTTTATTTCATCTGCTTCCTCTAAAAATGTATCCTCTGTTAATATTCCATTCCAGTTAAATTCTCCTGCTTTATACAGACTTACATTTGCGATATATTCTATTGTATTACCATATGACTCCATTGTTGCTTCTCGTAATTCTGAACCAAGTTGAATGCTTCCCTTTATTACTCCATATGGTCTTTTTATTGTTATTTGGTATTCATTTGTTACTGTTTTGTCATCTGATATGACTATTATTGTTATAATTGTATCAGTTGTGCCTAGTTCATTTAGCAATATGTTTTGGTTTGTATCATTTGCTAATTCTTTATCTTCATATACTAATGTTGCTCCATCTGCTTCATATATTAATTTTCCGTGCTCGTCTCTTTTTGGTGCCTTTACCTTCATATTTGATGTTAAATCACTTAATGTTGCTTTTATATCTATATCATCTATATATTCTAATAATGTTATTTCATATTGATTTGTTTCTTTGTTGAATTCTGGTGTTAAGTCATATTCCTTATATATTGGATTATTTGGGTCTTCTTGATTTTCTTTTGTATTGCTTACTATTATATTATTTAGGAACACATCTTTTTCTTCTGACTTTGTTTTATCTGTAAAAATAAATCTCTCTTGCTCTTCTAAGTCATTGTTTTCATTTCCATCTACACTTATTTTTATACCTGTATTTGGACTATTTTCTGCACTTGTTACTAATCCAAAACCTGCAATATCAAGTTCATCCTCTGTTATCATTTGGAAGCTTAGTTTTCCGAGTAATACTTCACCATTTGCTCTTACTACCCATGTTCCATCCTCTTTTTGTTTTATATGTTCAGTTTCGTTTTCTATTGGTGGTAAAAATGAAACTATCCATCTCATTATTTCTTCTCCACCATCTGGGATTGTAAATAATTCAAGAGGGTTTTCAGTATCTTCATTATAGAATTCTGGCTCCCATTTAAAGTAATCTAAGAAAAACGGATTATCTAAATCACTTATGTCATTTGTTTCTATTGATGATGGTTTAAGCTTTGTGTTATCATACTGAAATCTTACATCAAATCCGTTTAAATTCTATATCATTTCCCCATAATTCCATAATTAATTGTCTGTTTCCACCTTCTGTTTCTTTTATATCAACAGCTCTTAATTCAAAATGCTCATATGAACCTTCTACATTCTTTTCTACTCCTGTTTCTTCACTGAGCTTGCTGGTTATATTTATATTTGTAGCTGCTATTGATAATGTATTTAGAAATAGTGAAAGTATGAAGCAAATAACTATTACTATTGCTTTTTTATTTTTTATTTCTTTTTTCAATTTCTTTTTCTTTTGCTTCCTTTCTTGATTTTAAATCTTTCCCCTTTATTATAAGTAAAAAAAAAATTTAGTCAAATGCTAAATTCTTGTGTCGATTTTTTATGTATTTACGGGTTTTCATAATTTTGCTGGATTTTTTTGAAATATTAAATTTATATTACATTTTCATAGTAAATGTTACAAATTACTTGATTTTTCTAAGCTTATTATTTATGTTGCTTTATTCCCTAGTATTTACAAGTTTACAATAAAATTTAAATGTTATTTAGACTGCCATTTTATTAAAAAAGGAGACAGGTAAAATCAAAAATTGATTTGCCTGTCTCCTTTTGCTTGGGTTTAATGAACAATTATCCGCATGTTGATTTAGATATTCGCTTATTTATTCAAGTTTAGTAAACAATTACTGGCATGCCTAAATAGCTATGCTCATAGAAAAACTCCGCAGTATGATGCAGCAGATTTCCACAGCCATGAGAGCCATGCTTCAAATACGTTTCAGGTACAAACTCACTAACCGCTCGTCCAGATGCATCGTGAAAGCCTATTCCATCGTCTGTAAACTGAATCCAAAAATCCGATTCTCCCCCATATGTCTTAAATGTTTTGGGGCTTTGCATGTGTATTACAAAGAACACTCCTAAAGGAGTTTCCCATTTGGTATTTGCTGTTCCTGTTATAGTGGGATCTCCGTCTACCTCTGCTGCATATTCTCCGTTCAGATAAAAATAGACTTTTTGCTCAGCACGACATAACTCAGCACGTGTTGTGAATGTCTCCATGGAATTAAATCTCGCATAGATAGGAGCTCTCTCAGCTTTCCCACCATACTCTATCTCATCCATAAGGGCTATCCTCTCAGCTTCAATATCAACTGAGTTTCTGTGATTTTTCTCAACTGGAAGCTTGTGGGCTTTTCCCTCTCTGTCAATAAATTCCATTGTTGCCCCGAGCTCTTGGACCTTCTGGTTAAGCCCTTCAAGAAAGCTTGTAAGCTCCTCCTCTAAATTGATATAATATTCACCAGACTCGTCCTGCTTAAGCCACTTTGCTGTAACATCATGGTCTAAGGCATGAGTGCTTCCATCTGACAGTGTGTATCTAATTTCTGCTCTCAAAACTTTGTTAAGCTCGTCCGCTTTCAGAGCCAGCTCTGCGTTGTTTGTTCTAATCTCAGGATAAGCCTCTGTCACTGGAGTAAATAATATGAAATCGTCTCCCCGGATTAGAGCTTTATTCGCATACTCAACTGCATCCTCTACGTTTATAAAGTTTCCTTGGA